>NZ_VMLA01000023.1:0-27562 GCF_013276425.1 Streptococcus sp. 3874
TTTGATTCAGTGACCCACAAAATCTTAAAACCAGATAATTGGGAAGAAAAATATGCTCCAGAACCTGCTATTAAAAAGGAACTGCAGCGCCAGCTCAAGGCTTATGAGCGTCATAAAGAGAGAAATAATACTCAATGAAAATCAAAGAGCAAACTAGGAAACTAGCCGCAGGTTGCTCAAAGCACTGCTTTGAGGTTGCAGATAAGACTGACGAAGTCAGTAACCATACCTACGGCAAGGCGACGTTGACGTGGTTTGAAGAGATTTTCGAAGAGTATTAATACTAGGAAAAGGACAGTTAAAACCTTCTGTGTTATACTAGAGATATGTTAGATTTGAAAGAATACGGTATTGTCATGTGGCCGGAGGAGAAGATTATTTCTTTCCGTGAGAAACTTCTCAGTTGGTATGATGAAAACAAAAGAGATTTACCCTGGCGTAGAAGTAAAAATCCTTATCATATCTGGGTTTCTGAAATTATGCTCCAGCAGACCAGGGTGGATACAGTTATCCCTTACTACGAAAGATTCCTGGACTGGTTTCCAACTGTCGAAAGTTTGGCGAATGCGCCTGAAGAGCGTTTGTTGAAGGCTTGGGAGGGACTGGGATATTATTCTCGAGTACGCAATATGCAGGCTGCAGCCCAGCAGATTATGACTGATTTTGGTGGCCAATTTCCAAATACCTATGAAGGAATTTCCAGTTTGAAAGGGATTGGCCCTTACACAGCAGGAGCTATTTCCAGTATCGCTTTTAACTTGCCTGAGCCAGCTGTAGATGGTAATGTCATGCGGGTCTTGGCGCGTCTGTTTGAAGTCAACCATGATATTGGGATTCCAAGTAATCGCAAAATTTTTCAGGCAATGATGGAAATCTTGATTGATCCGGATCGTCCGGGTGATTTTAATCAAGCTTTGATGGACTTGGGGTCTGATATTGAGTCTCCTGTAAATCCCAGACCTGAAGAAAGCCCAGTCAAGGACTTTAGTGCGGCATATCAGAATGGAACCATGGACCGTTATCCAATCAAGGCTCCCAAGAAAAAGCCAGTTCCCATTTATCTAAAAGCCTTGGTGGTCAAAAATACTCAGGGACAATTTTTACTTGAAAAAAATGAAAGTGAAAAGCTATTGGCAGGTTTTTGGCATTTCCCATTGATAGAAGTTGATAACTTTTCGCAAGAAGAGCAGTTTGACCTCTTTCATCAGGTTGCAGAAGAAAGTGTGAATTTTGGCCCCAGTCCAGAGGAGAGTTTCCAGCAGGACTATGACCTAGATGTTGCTTGGCTTGATGTTTATTTTGAGACTGTCAAGCATGTCTTTAGCCATCGCAAGTGGCATGTTCAAATTGTAGCCGGTCAGGTGACTGACTTCCATGATTTTTCAGATAGGGAAGTTCGCTGGCTTTCATCAGAAGAGTTCAAGAATCACCCACTTGCCAAACCCCAACAAAAAATCTGGCAGGCTTATGCAAAAGCCAACTTAGACAGTAACAAAGACTAGCTATCGTGTCTTCTTGTTATTTTTTTGCTATAATAGTAGAGAAAAAGGTGAACATATGAAAAAAATACTAATTGTAGATGATGAGAAACCAATCTCGGATATTATCAAGTTTAATATGACCAAGGAAGGTTACGAAGTTGTAACTGCTTTTAACGGTCGTGAAGCGCTAGAGCAATTTGAAGCAGAGCAGCCAGATATTATTATTTTGGATTTGATGCTTCCGGAAATTGATGGTTTAGAAGTTGCTAAGACCATTCGTAAGACAAGTAGTGTACCTATTATCATGCTGTCGGCTAAAGACAGCGAATTTGATAAGGTTATCGGTTTGGAGCTTGGGGCGGATGACTATGTAACCAAACCCTTCTCCAATCGTGAGTTGCAGGCGCGTGTTAAAGCTCTTCTGCGTCGTTCTCAACCTATGCCAGTAGATGGGCAGGAAGCAGAAAGTAAACCTCAACCTATCCAAATTGGGGATTTAGAAATTGTTCCAGACGCCTACGTGGCTAAAAAATATGGAGAAGAACTAGACTTAACCCACCGTGAGTTTGAGCTTTTGTATCATTTGGCATCGCATGCAGGTCAAGTCATTACGCGCGAACACTTGCTTGAGACTGTCTGGGGTTATGACTATTTTGGTGATGTCCGTACGGTTGATGTGACTGTCCGACGTCTGCGTGAGAAGATTGAAGATACGCCCAGCCGACCAGAGTATATCTTGACGCGCCGTGGTGTAGGGTATTACATGAGAAATAATGCTTGATTTACTGAAACAAACCATTTTTACCAGAGATTTTATCTTTATTCTGATTTTGTTAGGTTTCATCCTTGTTGTGACCCTCTTATTACTGGAGAATAGACGTGATAATATTCGATTGAAGCAAGTCAATCAAAAGGTTAAAGATTTGATTGCAGGAGATTATTCCAAGGTTCTTGATATGCAAGGTGGGTCTGAAATCACCAATATTACCAATAATTTGAATGACTTGTCGGAGGTTATTCGTCTCACTCAGGAAAATCTAGAACAAGAAAGTAAGCGGCTAAATAGTATTCTGTTTTATATGACAGATGGGGTCCTTGCGACCAATCGTCGGGGGCAGATTATCATGATTAACGATACAGCCAAGAAGCAACTGGGGCTGGTTCAGGAAGATGTTCTGAATAGAAGCATTTTGGAAGTACTCAAGATAGAAGAAGACTATGAATTGCGTGATTTGATTACCCAAAGTCCAGAATTGTTGCTAGATTCCCAAGATATCAATGGTGAATATTTGAACCTTCGAGTTCGCTTTGCCTTGATACGTCGAGAGTCTGGCTTTATTTCAGGTTTGGTGGCTGTTTTGCATGATACGACGGAGCAGGAGAAGGAAGAACGCGAACGGAGACTCTTTGTTTCCAATGTTAGCCATGAGTTACGGACTCCTTTAACCAGCGTGAAATCCTATCTTGAAGCCTTGGATGAGGGAGCTTTGTGTGAAACTGTAGCACCAGACTTTATCAAGGTTTCTCTTGATGAAACCAACCGTATGATGCGCATGGTGACGGACCTCCTTCATCTTTCACGTATTGATAATGCTACCAGTCATCTAGATGTGGAACTGATTAACTTCACTGCTTTTATTACCTTTATCCTCAATCGTTTTGACAAGATGAAAGGACAGGAAAAGGAAAAAAAATATGAGTTGGTGAGAGATTATCCCATCAATTCTATCTGGATGGAAATTGATACAGATAAGATGACACAGGTTGTCGACAATATTTTAAATAATGCTATTAAGTATTCGCCAGATGGGGGTAAAATCACTGTCAGAATGAAGACAACTGAAGACCAGATGATTTTATCCATTTCTGACCAGGGTTTAGGGATTCCTAAGCAGGATTTACCACGTATCTTTGACCGTTTCTATCGTGTGGATCGTGCTAGAAGTCGTGCACAAGGTGGTACAGGTCTAGGACTGTCTATCGCTAAAGAAATTATCAAACAACATAAGGGCTTTATTTGGGCCAAGAGTGAATACGGCAAGGGTTCAACCTTTACCATTGTGCTCCCTTATGATAAGGATGCAGTGAAAGAAGAAGTATGGGAGGATGAAGTAGAAGACTAGAATGAGTGAAACAGGCTTTAAATACAGTATTTTAGCGTCGGGTTCCAGTGGAAATTCCTTTTATCTGGAAACCCCAAAAAAGAAGCTTTTAGTGGATGCAGGCTTATCTGGTAAGAAAATCACCAGCCTACTTGCTGAAATTAATCGCAAGCCAGAAGACTTGGATGCCATCTTGATTACCCATGAGCATTCAGATCATATCCATGGAGTAGGCGTTTTGGCTCGCAAGTATGGTATGGATCTTTATGCCAATGAAAAGACCTGGCAAGCTATGGAAAATAGTAAATATCTTGGCAAGGTGGATTCTTCGCAAAAGCATATCTTTGAGATGGGCAAAACCAAAACCTTTGGAGATATTGACATCGAGAGTTTTGGTGTAAGCCATGATGCAGTCGCACCGCAGTTCTATCGCTTTATGAAAGATGATAAAAGTTTTGTCCTTTTGACAGATACAGGTTATGTCAGTGACCGTATGGCAGGGATTATCGAAAATGCGGATGGCTATCTTATCGAGTCCAACCATGATGTAGAGATTTTGCGAGCAGGTTCTTACGCTTGGCGACTCAAACAACGAATCCTATCTGACCTCGGTCACCTTTCTAACGAAGACGGTGCTGAAGCTATGATTCGTACCTTGGGAAACCGCACTAAGAAAATCTACCTTGGGCATTTATCTAAGGAGAACAATATCAAGGAACTGGCTCATATGACCATGATCAATCAGCTAGCACAAGCTGATCTGGGAGTCGGAGTAGACTTTAAGGTTTATGATACCTCACCAGATACCGCAACACCCTTGACAGATATATAGAAAGAACGCTGAGAAGGTGTTCTTTTTATATTGACTGAACACCTAAAAAGTAATACAATGGTGTTACCATTAAAAAAGGGAGTGCAAAAGATGACTACTATTACATTAAAAGTTTCTGAAGCTGATAAAACATTTATGAAAGCAATGGCTAAGTTTGAAGGAGTTTCCCTGTCGGAACTGATCCGCACCAAAACTCTCGAAGCTCTAGAAGACGAATACGATGCTCGTGTGGCAGATTTAGCCTATCAAGAGTATTTAGAAGACTTGGAAAAAGGAGTTGAACCCATTACTTGGGAAGAAATGATGCATGATTTAGGCTTGGAGGATGAATAATTTGTATAAATTAGTTCCGACAAGACGATTCATCAAGCAATTGAAAAAATTGGATCGTTATACGCAGAAGCTAATTACAAACTATTTACAAACCAATGTTTTGGAAGACCCAAGACGACACGGAAAGGCTTTGGTTGGTAATCGTGTTGGTCAATGGCGCTATAGAATTGGTAATTATCGAGTTATCGTACAAATTGTAGATGATGAATTAGTCATTGCTACTCTAGAAGTTGGTCATAGGAGAGATATTTATTGAATTACTTTTTTCAAGTAAATTTTCATTCTTTTAAATATGATATAATAGGGCTTACAATACAAGAGAGGTTGCTTTATGGCAATAGATATTAGTGAAGAGCAGTTGGCTAAGGAGTCTGCTGATTTATTAAAAATACTTTTAAAAGATAGAACAACAAAGAAAAATATAGTTTGGGCGACGCATTCTTATAACTTGTTAGGAAAAGGCTTTAGTCCTAGTGATAGTATTAGTCCAAGTAAGGTTACTGGAAACTATGCTAACTTGATTCAGCCCAGATCTGAAAAATCCAAGTATGAGCAAAAAGATCGTACAAAAATAAGGGCAGAAGTGTTTACACCAACTTGGTTGGTCGCAAAGCAAAATGGATATGTGGAAGCCGACCTTGAAGCTCTGGATCTTGAAGATTATATCCAAGTGCGATGGCTAGAAATTACCTGTGGTGAAGCACCTTATATGGTAACTCGCTATGATACAGTGACTGGTAAGGAAATTCCATTATCTGAACGAGTTGGTTTTGTTGATAGAAAATTGCAGCGCATTAGTCGTGAGGTCTCAGATGAAGTCACCTTTTATGAATTTGTAAAAAAAGCTTATCGAGCTTCTTATGGCTATGAGTATCAAGGAGATTCTCTCCTTTTGGCGCGTGAGAATCTTTTGGCAACTTTTGAGGACTATTATCTAGCTAAGACTGGAAATCAACCAACATTAGAGCAAAAGAAAGAAATTGCGACTATTATTTCTTACAATGTCTTTCAGATGGATGGATTGAAAAAAAGTAGTCCTTATTCAGCTAAACAAAAGCAATCTCAACAATTGAGTTTGTTTGCGGATGAGCTAGAAGTCCAAGAAGTAGAAGGATCTAAAACCCATATCAAAGACTGGAAAAAGAATAGAATGATAGGTTTTGAGCGCCTATCTAGCGAGGAAAGTGAAATGAAATTTGATGTCGTGATAGGAAATCCGCCGTATCAGGAAATAGGAGAAGCTAGAGATGAGCCGATATATCACTATTTTATTGATGAAGCTTATAAAATCGCAGATAAATCTATACTAATCACCCCAGCAAGGTTTTTATTTAAAGCTGGTCAAACTCCTAAAAATTGGATGGAAAAGATGCTTGAAGACAAGCATTTAAAAGTTCAATTCTATGAACTTAAAAGCGGTAAAGTATTTACAGGAACGGATATTAAGGGTGGAGTAGCAATAACTTATCGTGATGTTGATAAAGATTTGGGACCAATCGGAGTATTTACTATTTTTGAAACTTTGAATGGTATTGTAAAAAAAATCGAAAAACATCCAGAATTTGAAACTTTTTCTGATTTAGTTTATCCTCAAGGTATTTATAGATTTTCAAATAAACTTTTTTCTGATTATCCAAATGCTGAAAAACTGCAAGGAAAAGGAACAAAAAATAAAATTGTTTCGAAATCACTAACTCAGTTAGATTTTGTTTTCAAAAACAAAGAAGAAAAAGACCATGTTGCTCTACTTGGAAGAATTGGCTCCGAACGTGTTTATCGATATATTAATAAAAAATATTTAGATTTACCGGAAACATTCGAAAATTATAATGTTTTTGTACCAGAAGCTAATGGAAGTGGTGCCTTAGGTGAAGTCTTATCAACACCCCTAATCGGGGAACCCCTAATCGGGCATACAGATACTTTTTTATCTATTGGTAATTTTAAAACAAAATTTGAAGCCGATGCTTGTATTAAATTTATTAAAACTAAATTCGCTAGAGTATTATTAGGTGTTTTGAAAGTTACTCAGCATAATTCACGCAAAACTTGGTATTACGTCCCACTCCAAGACTTCACGGTCAATTCGGACATTGATTGGACACAATCAGTGGCTGATATTGACCGCCAGCTTGATCAAAAATATGACCTTTCCCCTGAAGAAATTGCCTTTATTGAGAATCATGTAAGGGAGATGGATTAGAAAAGTATTTTTATTTGACAAATAGTGCTCAATGATCTAAAATGACTATATAGGATTAGGTCAGGAAGCATACGATGCCCTGACCCTTTTTGTACTTATGAGATGAGAAAGTCATTTGTTAGATAAATTGACTTGGTTAGCAAACGTTCAAAAAAGGAAAACTTATGCCAGTAGAAATTAAAACCACTAAAGAGATTCATCCTAAAATCTATGCCTACACCACACCGACAGTAACCAGTAATGAAGGCTGGATTAAGATTGGGTATACAGAACGTGATGTCACACAACGTATCAAGGAGCAAACTCATACAGCTCATATAGCTACAGATGTCTTATGGACTGGTGATGCAGCTTATACAGAAGAGCCTGATAAGGGGAAAACTTTCAAGGATCATGATTTCCACCATTTCTTGTCTTTCCATGATGTAGAACGTCGTCCTAAGACGGAATGGTTCTATTTTAATGGAACTCCTGAAAAATCAAAAAATCTTTTTGATAAGTTTGTTCAGCATGATTTGTCTGGTTATCAACCTGGAAAAGGACAGGACTATACTCTGCGACAAGAGCAAGAAGAAGCAGTTGCTAAGACATTAGCTTATTTCCAAGAACATGCTGGAGGCAAGTTTCTCTGGAATGCCAAGCCACGCTTTGGTAAAACCTTGTCTACCTATGACCTAGCTCGACGGATGGAAGCTGTCAATGTCCTAATTGTAACAAACCGCCCTGCCATTGCTAACTCATGGTATGATGATTTTGAAACATTCATAGCAGGTCAGACGACTTACAAGTTTGTTTCTGAATCAGATAGCCTTAAGAGTCGTCCAACTTTGTCACGTAAAGAATTTGTTGGTATTTTAGATGACGATGTAAGACAACTTGCTTTTATCAGTCTCCAAGACTTGAAAGGTTCTGTTTATTTAGGTGGAGAGCACGATAAACTCAAATGGGTGACTGATCTGCATTGGGATTTGTTGGTTATTGACGAGGCTCATGAAGGAGTTGATACCTTCAAGACTGACCAAGCCTTTAATAAGATCCGTCGAAACTTTACCTTACACCTTTCTGGAACTCCATTTAAAGCATTGGCAAAGGGAGAGTTTACCGAGGAGCAAATCTATAACTGGTCTTATGCTGATGAGCAGGCAGCCAAAACTATTTGGTCGCCTGAGCAAGAAGAGGAAAATCCATATGAAACCTTACCTCAGTTAAATCTCTTTACCTATCAAATGTCTCAGATGATTGGTGAAGAGCTAGAGAAAGGCGCTCAACTTGATGGTGAAAATATTGACTATGCTTTTGACTTGAGTGAATTTTTCGCTACAGATGATAAAGGTAAATTTATCCATGAGCAAGATGTCAGAAATTGGTTAGATACTCTATCAAGCAATGAAAAATATCCATTTTCAACCAAAGAACTCCGTAATGAACTCAAGCATACTTTTTGGCTTTTAGAACGTGTCGCTTCGGCCAAAGCATTAAAAGCCCTACTAGAAGAACACCCAATCTATGAAAACTATGAGATCGTTCTAGCTGCTGGTGACGGACGTATGTCCGAAGAAGACGATAAAGTCAAACTCAAATCCTTGGACTTGGTTAGAAAAGCGATAGCAGGTAATGACAAAACCATTACCCTATCCGTCGGTCAATTGACGACAGGTGTCACTATCCCTGAGTGGACAGGTGTATTGATGTTATCGAATTTGAAATCACCTGCACTTTATATGCAGGCCGCCTTCCGTGCTCAAAATCCTTACTCATGGATCGATAACAAAGGAAATCACTTTCGCAAAGAAAGAGCCTATGTATTTGACTTTGCGCCGGAAAGAACCTTGATTCTCTTTGATGAGTTTGCCAACAACTTATCGCTTGCGACTGCAGGAGGCGGCGGGACTTCGATAACTCGTGAAGAAAACATCAGAGAATTACTCAATTTCTTCCCTGTCATAGCTGAAGACCGTGCTGGTAAAATGGTTGAAATTGATGCCAAGGCGGTTCTAACCATTCCTCGCCAGATAAAAGCTAGAGAAGTTCTTAAACGTGGCTTTATGTCCAATCTATTATTTGATAATATCAGCGGTATTTTCCAAGCTAGTCAAACAGTTCTAGATATTTTAAATGAGCTGCCAGTTGAAAAGGAAGGGAAGGTACAAGATAGTTCTGATTTATTAGACTTTTCAGATGTTACAGTCGATGATGAGGGAAATGCAGTAGTAGACCATGAAATTGTAGTTAATCAGCAAATGCGACTTTTTGGTGAAAAAGTTTATGCGCTGGGTGAGTCAGTTACAGAAGTGATGGCCCAGAATGAGGAAAAATCTCATAGGAAGTTGGCTTCTGAGTTGAGTCAAACAGTTTCTCCAGTGATTGTAGAAGATTTAAAAGCTGAATACAACTTTAAAACTCGGGAAACAGACCAAATCAAGAAACAAATTACAGCAACATTTGAGAATGAAATTCGAAAAAATGATATCGAAAGAAAAATTTCTGAAGCTCATATCAGGGAAGAATTGCAGCAACAAATTAAAGAAGCAGTTGATAAGGAGCAAAAGGATAAGATTCAAGAAGATTTTGATAAACGTTTAGAAGAAAATAATCTCATTCACAAAGAAAAACTAGAGCAAACACTCAAAAAAGAAGTAGAGAAAATGCCTGAGAGATTTATCGAACAGGTTGAGAGAAAACGTGTTGAGCAGTTGAAACAATCAGCTCAAGATGAGATTCGTGACCATCTTCGTGGATTTGCACGAACCATCCCAAGTTTTATTATGGCTTATGGCAATCAATCTCTAACACTTGATAATTTTGATACCTTTGTTCCTGAGCAAGTCTTCTTTGAGGTGACTGGTATTACGATTGATCAATTTCGTTATTTGAGAGATGGAGGACAAGATTTTGCAGGACATCTCTTTGATAAAGCAACATTTGACGAAGCTATTCAAGAATTTCTTCGCAAGAAAAAGGAGTTGGCGGATTATTTTAAAGACCAAAAAGAAGATATTTTTGACTATATTCCACCACAGAAAACCAATCAGATTTTCACTCCTAAACGGGTAGTGAAGAGGATGGTAGATGATCTTGAAAAAGAAAATCCAGGAATATTTGATGATCCATTTAAGACATTTATTGATTTGTACATGAAGTCTGGTCTCTATATTGCTGAACTTGTTAAGCGACTATATAATAGCGAAGGTTTGAAAGATGCATTTCCAAATTCTGAAGAACGCTTAAAACATATCTTAGAAAACCAAGTTTATGGATTTGCTCCGTCTGAGATTATCTATAACATTTCCACTAATTTTATATTTGGCAATCTTTCTAAAGATATCAGTAGGAAGAATTTTGTTTTAGCAGATACCATTCCAGCGGCTAAAGAAGGGCGCATTCAAAAGTTGGTTGATTCCTATTTTGAAAATAATTAAAAAGAAGGCTGAGTCAAAATTCTTTGAAATCAGAAAAAACGCATAAGATAAGGTATTGACAATCCTTGGTATTATGCGTTTTATTGTGGGAAGATGTATAATGGATTGAAATAAGATATGAACAAATCGATTAGGAAAGGAAAATTGATTTATAGAAATGTTTTAGTAGTAGATGCGTACCGTTATAGATTCAATGCACTATAAAATCTGAAGAAAGCAATTTTTAACCAGATCTTAGAAGCAGTTGTGTACTACTCTAACTTCAATAGACTATATCATACAGCTAAAAAAAACAACTCCCTGATGATTCAAGGAGTTGTCTATAGTTAAATTAATTTTTAGAAGCTTCTTAGAATTCTGGATTTTTCCATGCTTCGTCAATAATAGCTTGCAATTCTTTAGCAGATGCTTGCATTTTTTGAGTTTCTGCATCGTTCAATGGAATGTTTACTGGACGAACGATACCGTGTGCTCCAACGATAGCTGGTTGACCGATAAAGACGTTCTCAATTCCGTATTGACCTTCTTGGAATACGGAAAGTGGAAGTACTGCGTTTTCATCGTCAAGGATTGCTTTAGTGATACGAGCGAGGGCTACAGCGATACCGTAGTATGTAGCACCTTTCTTGTTAATGATTGAGTATGCAGCGTCGCGAACAGAAATGAAGAGTTCTACAAGGTCAGCTTCATTCAAGTCACGGTTAGCTTGCAACCATTGTTCCAATTTTACACCGGCAACGTTAGCATGTGACCAAACGGCAAACTCAGAGTCACCGTGTTCACCCATGATATAGGCGTGAACTGAACGAGCGTCAACACCGATTTTTTCAGCAAGGGCTTGACGGAAACGAGCTGAGTCAAGTGAAGTACCTGAACCGATAACGCGTTCTTTAGGGAAACCAGAGAATTTCCAAGTTGAGTAAGTCAAAACGTCAACTGGGTTAGCAGCAACAAGGAAGATACCTTTGAAACCTGATTCAACAACTTGAGTTACGATTGATTTGTTGATAGCAAGGTTTTTACCTACAAGGTCAAGACGAGTTTCACCTGGTTTTTGAGGCGCACCTGCAGTGATCACAACAAGGTCAGCGTCTGCACAGTCAGAGTATTGAGCTGCATAGATTTTTTTAGGTGAAGTGAAGGCAAGGGCGTGACTAAGGTCAAGCGCATCACCAACAGCTTTTTCATGCAATTGTGGAATTTCGATAATTCCAAGCTCTTGTGCAATTCCTTGGTTAACAAGTGCAAAAGCGTAAGATGAACCTACAGCACCATCACCGACAAGGATAACTTTTTTGTGTTGTTTAGTTGAAGTCATTGTTCTAAACATCTCCTTAATTTTATTAGGGGATTTTCCCTAGACAACTTCATTCTATCACTTTTAAAAAACTTTGTCACGAATATGCCGTATAGTTCTCTATGTAAACGTTTTAGTGGTTTAGAGGCTGAAATAGATGGGAATTTATGGTATAATGTTGTTACTTACTAATTGTGAAATGAGGCATTTATTAATGCAGGATAAAAATTTAGTGAATGTCAATCTGACAAAGGAGATGAAGGCTAGCTTTATCGACTACGCCATGAGTGTTATCGTAGCGCGAGCTCTTCCTGATGTTCGAGATGGCTTAAAACCTGTTCACCGTCGCATTCTCTACGGAATGAATGAATTGGGTGTTACTCCAGACAAACCCCATAAAAAATCTGCTCGTATTACAGGGGATGTCATGGGTAAATACCACCCACACGGGGATTCCTCTATCTATGAAGCCATGGTCCGTATGGCTCAATGGTGGAGTTACCGTTACATGCTTGTAGATGGTCATGGGAATTTTGGTTCCATGGATGGAGATAGTGCTGCCGCTCAACGTTATACCGAGGCACGTATGAGCAAGATTGCTCTGGAAATGCTTCGTGATATCAACAAAAATACAGTTGATTTCGTTGATAACTATGATGCCAACGAACGGGAACCCTTGGTCTTGCCAGCGCGTTTTCCAAACCTTTTGGTTAATGGAGCAACTGGTATCGCGGTTGGGATGGCAACCAATATTCCACCTCATAATCTAGGTGAAACCATTGATGCAGTGAAGTTGGTCATGGATAATCCTGAAGTGACTACCAAGGAATTGATGGAAGTCTTGCCTGGTCCAGATTTTCCAACAGGTGCCCTTGTCATGGGGAAATCAGGTATCCACAAGGCTTATGAAACAGGTAAAGGTTCGATTGTCCTACGTTCTCGTACCGAAATCGAAGAAACTAAGACTGGCCGTGAGCGCATTGTTGTAACAGAATTTCCTTATATGGTCAACAAAACCAAGGTGCATGAGCATATTGTTCGCTTGGTTCAGGAAAAACGCATTGAGGGGATTACAGCAGTACGTGATGAGTCAAACCGTGAGGGTGTTCGATTTGTTATTGAAGTCAAGCGTGATGCGTCAGCCAATGTTATCCTCAATAATCTTTTCAAGATGACCCAGATGCAAACCAACTTTGGTTTCAATATGCTGGCTATCCAAAATGGTATACCGAAAATTTTGTCTCTTCGTCAGATTTTGGATGCTTATATCGAGCACCAAAAAGAAGTAGTTGTTCGTCGTACACGTTTTGATAAGGAAAAAGCGGAAGCGCGCGCTCATATCTTAGAAGGTCTCTTGATTGCGCTAGACCATATCGACGAAGTGATTCGTATCATTCGTGCTAGTGAAACGGATGCGGAAGCACAAGCTGAGTTGATGAGTAAGTTTAAGCTTTCTGAACGTCAAAGTCAGGCCATCCTAGACATGCGTCTTCGTCGTTTGACAGGTTTGGAACGCGATAAGATTCAATCTGAGTATGATGACCTCTTGGCTCTGATTGCGGACTTAGCGGATATTCTTGCTAAGCCTGAACGTGTTTCTCAAATCATCAAAGACGAATTGGATGAAGTTAAACGTAAATTTTCCGATAAACGCCGTACAGAGTTGATGGTTGGACAGGTCTTGAGTCTCGAGGATGAGGACTTGATTGAAGAATCGGATGTCTTAATTACCCTTTCTAACAAAGGATACATTAAACGTCTGGACCAAGCTGAATTTACTGCTCAAAAACGTGGAGGTCGTGGTGTCCAAGGAACAGGAGTGAAAGATGATGACTTTGTTCGTGAGTTAGTGTCAACTAGCACCCATGATCATCTGCTCTTCTTCACAAATAAAGGACGAGTTTATCGTTTGAAAGGTTATGAAATTCCTGAGTATGGTCGGACTGCCAAAGGGCTACCAGTAGTCAATCTCTTGAAATTGGATGAAGACGAAAATATTCAGACGGTTATCAATGTTGAGTCTGATCGCAGTGATGATGCTTATCTCTTCTTTACAACCCGTCACGGTATTGTGAAGAGAACCAGTGTTAAGGAATTTGCCAATATTCGTCAAAATGGTCTCAAAGCGCTGAATTTAAAGGATGAAGATGAGTTAATCAATGTCTTGTTGGCGGAAGGAGATATGGATATTATCATTGGTACCAAGTTTGGTTATGCAGTTCGCTTTAATCAATCAGCCGTTCGTGGTATGAGTCGTATCGCCACTGGTGTGAAAGGTGTTAACCTTCGTGAAGGAGACACAGTTGTTGGTGCCAGCTTGATTACTGATCAAGATGAGGTTCTTATTATCACAGAAAAAGGATATGGTAAGCGTACAGTCGCTACTGAATACCCAACAAAAGGTCGTGGTGGTAAGGGAATGCAGACAGCTAAAATTACCGAAAAAAATGGCTTGCTGGCCGGTCTTATGACTGTTCAAGGGGATGAGGATTTGATGATTATCACTGATACAGGTGTCATGATTCGAACCAATCTTGCCAATATTTCACAAACAGGACGTGCAACTATGGGAGTTAAAGTAATGCGCCTGGATCAAGATGCTCAGATAGTGACTTTCACAACGGTTGCGGTGGCAGAAAAAGAAGAGGTTGGGACAGAAAATGAAACAGAAGGTGAAGAATAATGTCTCATAAAAATAATAAAAAGAAAAACAAGCGAAAAAATCTGCTGACAAATATCCTAGCAGGATTTCTGATATTACTGTCACTGGCTTTGATTTTTAATGCGCAAATTCGAAATATTTTCATAGTCTGGAATACCAATAAGTATCAAGTTAGCCAGGTATCAAAAGAAAAATTAGAAGAAAATCAGGATACAGAAGGCAATTTTGACTTTGATTCTGTCAAAGCTATCTCTTCGGAAGCTGTTCTAACTTCTCAATGGGATGCTCAAAAATTACCAGTTATTGGGGGAATTGCAATTCCTGAATTGGAAATGAATTTGCCGATTTTTAAAGGACTTGATAATGTTAATCTCTTCTACGGAGCTGGTACAATGAAACGCGAGCAAGTAATGGGGGAAGGAAATTATAGTCTAGCTAGTCACCATATCTTTGGTGTTGATAATGCTAATAAAATGTTATTTTCTCCTTTAGATAATGCTAAAAATGGCATGAAGATTTATCTAACCGATAAAAATAAAGTTTATACTTATGAAATACGTGAAGTCAAACGTGTGACACCGGATCGTGTTGATGAGGTTGATGATAGAGAAGGGGTCAATGAAATCACATTAGTAACCTGTGAAGACCTTGCTGCTACAGAACGTATTATTGTCAAAGGTGATTTGAAAGAAACAAAAGATTATTCACAAACATCTGATGAAATCCTAACAGCTTTCAATCAACCATATAAACAATTTTATTAATACAAATCAGTGAAATTCAGAATTTCACTGATTTTTTTAAGATTTTCATAAAAATATAGTAAAATGAAATAAGAATAGGACGAATCGATCAGGACAGTCAAATCGATTTCTAACAATGTTTTAGAAGTATATGTGTACTATTCTAGTTTCAATCTACTATACTTGCCAAAAGGTTTCGGCTCCATCTTTACCTTCCATGTCAAAGGTGGGGAGGCAGAAGGCCGCAAGGTCATTGATCATTTAGAAATCTTTTCTGATCTTGCAAACGTGGCAGATGCTAAATCGCTTGTTGTCCATCCAGCAACAACCACTCATGGTCAATTGTCAGAAAAAGACCTAGAAGCGGCAGGTGTCACACCAAACCAAATTCGTTTGTCAATCGGACTTGAAAATGTAGATGATTTGATTGAAGACTTGCGCTTGGCCTTGGAGAAAATTTAAAGTAAAAGAAGATAAACAGTGGGTTTCGACTCGCTGTTTTTGATTTTCCTTCAGGCATGATATAATGGATAAAGAAGTCTAGAAAGAGGAACGATATGAACGAAATCAAATGTCCCAACTGTGGGGAAGTCTTTACAGTAAATGAAAGCCAGTATGCTGAACTTTTGTCCCAAGTGAGAACGGCAGAGTTTGATAAGGAACTACACGATAGGATGAGGCAAGAACTGGCCTTGGCTGAGCAAAAGGCTATGAATGAGCAACAGACTAAACTGGCTCAGAAGGATCAAGAAATTGCGCAATTACAGAGTCAGATCCAAAACTTTGATACAGAAAAAGAATTGGCCAAGAAAGAAGTTGAAGAGACAAGCCATCAGGCCCTCTTGGCTAAGGACAAGGAAGTACAGGCTTTGGAGAACCAATTGGCCACTTTGCGTTTAGAGCATGAAAATCAACTGCAAAAGACCCTTTCTGACCTAGAAAAAGAACATGTTCAGGTCAAAAATCAGCTCCTCTTGCAAGAAAAGGAAAATGAGTTGTCTTTGGCTTCTGTTAAGCAAAACTATGAAGCCCAGCTTAAAGCAGCTAGTGAACAAGTCGAGTTTTATAAGAATTTTAAGGCTCAACAATCTACAAAAGCCATTGGGGAAAGCCTAGAACAGTATGCAGAGAGTGAGTTTAACAAGGTCCGTAGTTTCGCCTTTCCAAATGCCTACTTTGAGAAGGATAACAAAGTCTCTGCGCGTGGGTCTAAGGGAGACTTCATCTTCCGTGAGTGTGATGAAAATGAGGTAGAGATTATCTCCATTATGTTTGAGATGAAGAATGAAGCTGACGGAACAGAGAAAAAGCATAAGAATGCAGATTTTTACAAGGAATTGGACAAGGACCGTCGGGAGAAGAACTGTGAATATGCCGTTTTAGTGACCATGCTTGAGGCCGATAATGACTACTTTAACACAGGGATTGTTGACGTCAGTCACGAGTATGAAAAGATGTATGTGGTTCGTCCTCAATTCTTTATTCAGTTGATTGGGCTCTTACGTAATGCGGCTCTTAATTCTTTAAAATACAAGCAGGAGTTAGCGCTTGTTCGCGAGCAAAATATCGACATTACACATTTTGAGGAAGACTTGGATGCTTTTAAACTAGCTTTTGCTAAGAACTATAATTCAGCTTCGACCAACTTTGGAAAAGCTATTGATGAAATCGACAAGGCCATCAAACGCATGGAAGAGGTTAAGAAATTCCTGACCACATCTGAAAACCAACTCCGTTTAGCTAACAACAAATTGGAAGATGTCTCTGTTAAAAAATTGACCCGGAAAAATCCAACCATGAAAGCGAAATTTGAAGCATTGAAGGGGGAGTAGAAAGCAAAAATGAACGGTATTATCAACTTAAAAAAAGAAGCAGGAATGACCTCGCATGATGCGGTTTTTAAACTGCGTAAGATTTTGGGCACCAAGAAAATTGGTCATGGTGGGACCTTGGATCCAGATGTAGTGGGTGTTTTGCCCATTGCGGTTGGCAAGGCGACCCGCATGGTCGAGTTTATGCAGGACGAGGGCAAGGTCTATGAGGGGGAAATCACTCTGGGCTATTCAACGACGACCGAGGATGCTAGTGGGGAAGTTGTCGCAGAGACGCCTGTTTTGTCACCTTTAGATGAAACCATTGTTGATGAAGCGATTGCGAGCTTGACTGGACCTATTAGTCAGATTCCGCCTATGTACTCGGCAGTTAAGGTTAATGGTCGCAAGCTCTATGAGTATGCGCGTGCTGGTCAGGAAGTGGAGCGTCCAGAACGTCAGGTGACTATTTATCAATTTGATCGAACAAGTCCGATTTCTTATGATGATTACCTTGCACGCTTTACTTTTCGTGTAAAATGCAGTAAAGGGACTTACATCCGTACTTTGTCAGTTGATTTGGGTGAAAAGCTTGGTTATGCGGCTCATATGTCACACCTGACACGGACTAGTGCTGCTGGCTTACAATTAGAAGACGCACTGACCTTGGAGGAAATTGCTGAAAAAGTAGAGGCTGGGCAATTAGATTTTCTCCATCCTTTAGAGATTGGGACAGGTGATCTTGTCAAAGTTTTCCTAAGTCCAGAAGAAGCTACAGAAGTTCGCTTTGGTCGTTTTATTGAGCTAGACCAAACGGACAAAGAACTGGCTGCCTTTGAAGATGATAAATTGTTAGCCATTCTAGAAAAACGAGGCAATCTCTATAAGCCAAGGAAGGTTTTTAGCTAGATCCTTTAGGAATAAAAATCGGGTGATAGATAACAATTGCTTGATAAAACCCCATACTAATAGTAGAATAGTTTTGGGAATTATAATATTCCAATTGTTGCGAGTTGTAGATACTCAAATAATCTATATAGAAATTTAGAGGTGTGAAATGAAGCAACTTAAAATTCTTTCAGATAAATATTTAGAGTCCATTACAGGTTCTGGTGGGAACTTAGGCCCAGGAATATATTGTGTAGACGTTAAAGGTCGAGCAAAATGCAGTATCAATCCTGGAAAGTTTTGGGGGTACACGGGAAGTGTAATAGTCAATGGCTGGATTAATTATGGTCCATGGGCACCTAGACCAGGATTTGGTGTGATAATTCCATGATGCAAAATGAGTTTCGAGAAAGGGTGGAGCAACTTCTTCAACAAAAAGAAATAAATGAAAATAGTGAGTTGAGTCACCTGTTTCGTCTTGCTATACAAAATTTAGACAGAAATGAAAAATACCAATCGGTCATGGCCAATTTGAGTCAAGGGTTGTCGCTTTACCTCATGACGCATCATTACCAGGCACCTAAGTCTGTCATTGATTTTGGTTTATGGATTGCCAAAGCTCCTAGCCAGGAAAGAGGGAGACTGGCTTTCTTGCAGATGCTTGCTCAAACCCTACAGGGCTTTCGTTAAAACTATCGAACATCAGAGGGAAGACTCTGGTGTTTTTTGCTGATGAGACTATAAATTTTGTAAAAAATGTGATAGAATAGACGACGGATAAAATAACGGAGGATAGCATGCAAAATAGACCAATCATTATTGGAGTGACAGGTGGTTCTGGTGGTGGTAAAACCAGTGTTTCAAGAGCCATTTTATCGCATTTTCTTGATGAAAAGATTTCCATGATTGAGCATGATTCATACTACAAGGATCAGTCTCATTTGACCTTTGAAGAGCGTATCAAAACCAACTATGACCATCCATTTGCCTTTGATACAGACTTGATGATTGAGCAGATGAAGGAATTGTTGGCAGGGCGTCCGGTGGACATTCCGACTTATGACTATACTGAACATACACGGAGCAGCAAGACCTATCGTCAAGAGCCTCAAGATGTCTTTATCGTTGAGGGGATTTTGGTCTTGGAAGACAAGCGTTTGCGCGATTTGATGGATATCAAGATTTTTGTGGATACGGATGACGATGTGCGCATTATTCGTCGTATCAAGCGCGATATGGAAGAACGTGGCCGTAGCCTTGATAGCGTTATTGACCAGTATCTAGGTGTGGTTAAACCCATGTACCATCAGTTTATCGAGCCGACTAAGCGTTATGCTGATATCGTCATTCCTGAGGGAGTCAGCAATACAGTAGCTATCGACCTGTTGACGACCAAGATTGCTAAGATTTTGGAAGAAGCTCGAAATAGCAAATAAACAGAATTGGAGGCCTTGCCTCCTTTTTCTATTTTCCCCTCATAATGGTACATAAATGGAGATTTTTAGGCATATTTTTGGTATAATAATACCCATGAAAGAGCAAGAAAATGAATAGTAGGTGGAGATGGAAAAGTATTTATCGGTAACAACTTTGACCAAGTATCTGAAAATGAAATTCGATAAAGACCCATACTTGGAACGGGTCTATTTAACTGGTCAAGTTTCCAACTTTCGTAAACGACCTACTCACCAATATTTCTCCCTAAAAGATGACCATGCAGTTATTCAAGCGACCATCTGGTCTGGGGTTTATCAGAAATTAGGCTTCGACCTGGAAGAAGGAATGAAGATCAATGTGATTGGGCGTGTACAGGTCTATGAACCAAGCGGTAGCTACTCCATCATCATTGAAAAGGCTGAGCCTGATGGGGTTGGGGCGCTTGCGATTCAGTTTGAACAACTCAAGAAAAAATTGACAGAGGAAGGCCTGTTTCAAGAACGCTTCAAGCAACCGTTGCCCCAATTTTCTAAGAGGATTGGTGTAGTAACCAGTCGCAGTGGAGCCGTGATTCGAGATATTATCACGACCGTCAGCAGGCGATTCCCAGGTGTTGACATCTTTCTTTATCCAACTAAGGTTCAAGGTGAAGGCTCTGCGGAGGAAATTGCTCGAAATATTGTGCGAGCTAATCAAGGGGACGATTTGGATTTGCTCATTATTGGTCGTGGTGGCGGTTCCATAGAGGATCTCTGGGCCTTTAACGAAGAAATTGTGGTACGAGCTATTTTTGAGTCTCGTTTACCAGTTATCTCTAGTGTGGGACATGAGACGGATGTGACCTTGGCAGATTTTGTGGCAGATCGACGCGCTGCAACGCCAACAGCGGCGGCTGAACTGGCAACACCTGTGACCAAGTTGGATCTATTAGCTCATTTGCAAAATCAAGAAAAACGGATGGCAACAGCAGTCCGAAATGTCCTATCTAAGAAACAAGAAGCTTTGAAAAAATGCAGTCAGTCTGTTATCTTTAGACAACCAGAACGTTTGTATGATGGCTATATGCAACGCTTGGATCAACTGCAATTGCGTTTGAAACAAAGTTTGCGAACACGGATTTCTGATAACAAGCAATTAGTCCAAGCAAGGACGCATCAACTGGTTCAATTATCACCTGTTACCAAAATCCAACGCTATCAAGACCGTCTAGGCCAGTTGGATAAGCTCCTCCGTAGTCAAATGACGCTGGTTTATGATGCCAGGGTTGCTGAAGTCAAGAGACTTTCAGAAGCCTTGTTGATGTT
Source organism: Streptococcus sp. 3874 (assembly GCF_013276425.1). Lineage (NCBI taxonomy): Bacteria > Bacillati > Bacillota > Bacilli > Lactobacillales > Streptococcaceae > Streptococcus > Streptococcus sp. 3874. The sequence continues at coordinate 20,513 of NZ_VMLA01000023.1, forward strand.
GGATGCCAGTCGCATCGTGGCGCGTGGTTATGCTATTGTCAAAAAAGAAGAGTCCGTTGTAGATTCGGTTGAGAGTTTGAAGAAAAAAGACCAAGTAACGCTTTTGATGCGAGATGGTCAAGTAGAATTAGAGGTTAAAGATGTCAAAACAAAAGAAATTTGAGGAAAATCTAGCAGAACTGGAGACCATTGTCCAAAGTTTGGAAAATGGTGAAATTGCTTTAGAAGATGCGATTGCTGCCTTTCAAAAGGGCATGGTCTTGTCTAAAGAACTCCAAGCGACGCTGGACAAGGCTGAAAAGACCTTGGTCAAGGTCATGCAAGAAGACGGAACAGAAAGTGATTTTGAATGAAGAAGCAAGAAAAATTAGCTCTTGTCGAGTCAGCCTTGGAAGACTTTTATGGAGGCCAGCAGTTTGCCTCTAGTTTGCGAGAGTCTGTTCTCTATTCCATTCATGCTGGTGGCAAGCGTATTCGACCTTTTCTCTTGTTGGAAGTTCTGGAAGCCTTGCAGGTGGCTATTAAACCAGCTCACGCGCAGGTGGCCGCGGCCTTGGAAATGATTCATACAGGGAGTTTGATTCACGATGACCTTCCTGCTATGGATGATGATGATTACCGTCGGGGACGCTTGACCAATCATAAGAAATTTGGTGAAGCTATGGCCATTTTGGCAGGAGATGCTTTATTCCTAGATCCTTACGCCTTGATAGCGCAGGCAGATTTGCCAAGTCAGATTAAGGTAGACTTGATTGCCAACTTATCCCTTGCTTCAGGTAGTCTGGGTATGGTAGCAGGCCAGGTTTTGGATATGGAAGGCGAACACCAGCACTTGTCTTTGGAAGAACTCCAGACCATTCATGCTAATAAGACTGGAAAACTGCTAGCCTATCCCTTCCAAGCAGCTGCTATCCTAGCAGAATTGTCACCTGAAATGCAGGCAAAGCTGAAAACTGTGGGTGAATTGATTGGACTTGCTTTTCAGGTCAGAGATGATGTACTGGATGTGACTGCCAGTTTTGAGGAGATCGGCAAGACACCTCAAAAGGACCTGCAGGCTGAAAAATCAACCTATCCTGCTTTGTTGGGCTTGGAAGAAGCTATTGCCTTTTGTAACCAAACTCTGGATCAAGCCAATGCCAAATTAGACGACATTGCCCAGCAGGTTCCCTTTGAAACAGAATCAATTGTAAGTGTAGTAGAAAGTTTGAGAATCAATGGCTAAGGAAAGAGTGGATGTACTAGCTTATAAACAGGGCTTGTTTGAAACGCGAGAACAAGCCAAACGCGGCGTCATGGCTGGACTAGTCGTTGCAGTCCTGAACGGAGAACGATTTGACAAACCAGGAGAGAAAATCCCAGACGACACCGAGCTAAAACTTAAGGGTGAAAAACTCAAGTATGTCAGCCGTGGTGGCTTGAAACTGGAAAAGGCCTTGCAGGTCTTTGATTTGTCAGTGGATGGGGCAACAACGATTGATATTGGGGCTTCTACTGGAGGATTTACCGATGTTATGTTGCAGAATGGTGCTGAGTTAGTTTATGCAGTCGATGTCGGCACCAATCAATTGGCTTGGAAATTACGCCAAGACCCACGAGTTGTCAGTATGGAGCAGTTCAATTTCCGATATGCTGAAAAAACTGATTTCGAGCAGGAACCGAGTTTTGCCAGCATTGACGTGAGTTTCATTTCCCTCAGTCTGATTTTGCCAGCCTTGCACCGAGTATTGGCTAATCAAGGTCAGGTTGTGGCTTTGGTTAAGCCCCAGTTTGAAGCAGGACGTGAGCAAATTGGGAAAAATGGAATTATTCGTGATGCCAAGGTGCATCAACATGTCCTTGAATCTGTCACAGCTATGGCAGTAGAGGAAGGCTTTTCAGTCCTTGGATTGGATTTTTCTCCCATCCAAGGTGGACATGGAAATATCGAGTTTTTAGCGTATTTGAAAAAAGAAGAGGCAGCAAGCAATCAGGTTCTTGCTGAGATTGAAGAAATAGTAGAAAGGGCGCATAGTCAATTTAAAAATGAATAAAAAAGAGAGACTTGAAAAAATTAGACGATTTGTGACAGATTATCAAATCGGTACACAAGAAGAAATTGTAGAACATTTGAAAGAGGCAGGCATCACTGCCACTCAGGCGACAGTATCACGTGATATCAAAGAGCTAGGCATTGTCAAAATTCCTTTGAGAGATAACACCTATGTCTATGAATTGCCAAAATCAATCGTAAAAAGTTTGCAACTAGCTGAATATAATATCGAATCGGCTCAATTGATGGACAAGATGATCAATCTCCAAGTTATTCCAGGAAATACGGCTTTTGTAAAAGCTCAGTTAATTGAGACTTTTGCGGATAAGATTTTCAGCTGTTTGGCTGATGATAGTTCGATTTTAGTCATGGCCAGAAGTGAAAGTCTAGCTGAGGAAATCTTTGAACAAGTAAAAAAATGGTAGGTCTATATGTTACTTGAAATTTCGATAAAAAACTTTGCCATTATTGAGGCTATTTCCCTCCATTTTGAAAAGGGGATGACAGTCCTGACTGGTGAAACGGGTGCAGGGAAGTCGATTATCATTGATGCCATGAATATGATGTTGGGAGCTCGTGCGACGACAGATGTTATTCGTCATGGTGCACCAAAGGTAGAGATTGAGGGGCTTTTCTCAGTTGAGAATAGTCGTCTTTTACAGGAAATTTTTGATGAGCAAGGTTTGGAATTGGGTGATGAAATTATCATCCGTCGGGAAATCTTGCAAAATGGTCGGAGTATTAGTCGTGTCAATGGCCAGATGGTTAATCTGTCTGTTTTGCGTGCTATTGGGCAACATCTGGTGGACATTCATGGTCAGCATGATCAAGAAGAGTTAATGCGTCCCCAACTGCATATCCAGATGCTGGATGAATTTGGTGATACAGCCTTTTGGGACTTAAAAGAAACCTATCAAACAAGTTTTGATGCCTATCGAAAAATGCGCAAGCAGGTTCTGGAAGTCAAGAAAAACCAACAGGAACACAAGGCACGTATCGAAATGTTGGAATTTCAAATGGCAGAGATTGAGGCAGCAAACTTGCAGGCTGGAGAAGATTTGGCTCTCAATCAAGAGCGAGATAAAATGCTCAACCATAAAAATATTGCGGATACGTTGACCAATGCCTACAGTATGTTGGACAATGAAGACTTTTCAAGTCTGGCCAATGTTCGTTCAGCCATGAATGATATGGAGAGTGTCGAAGAGTACGACCCTGAATACCGTGAAATTTCAAGCTCACTGTCTGAGACCTACTATATTTTAGAAGATATTAGCAAGCGTCTGGAAGCTATTATTGAGGACCTTGATTTTGATGGTAATCGTCTCATGCAGGTTGAGAATCGTTTGGATCTCCTTCATACTATTACTCGTAAGTACGGTGGGACTGTAGACGATGTCTTGCTTTATTTTGCCAAGATTACGGAAGAATATAATCTCTTGACAGGCAATAACCTTTCATCTGAGTACATGGAAGCAGAGCTTAAGAAATTGGAAGTCAATCTTGTCGGCTTGGCAGGTCAACTTGCTTCTGCTCGTCATAATTTGGCTCAGCAACTCGAAGCTGAGATTAAACAAGAACTGCAAGATCTTTATATGGAAAAAGCCCAGTTTCAGGTTCGTTTTAGTAAGGGCAAATTCAGTCGTGAGGGAAATGAAATGGTTGAGTTTTATATTTCAACCAACCCTGGAGAAGACTTTAAACCCTTGGTTAAGGTTGCTTCTGGAGGGGAATTATCTCGTCTCATGTTAGCCATTAAGTCTGCCTTTTCACGTAAAGAAGGCAAGACTAGCATTGTCTTTGATGAGGTGGATACGGGAGTTTCAGGTCGTGTTGCTCAAGCTATTGCTCAGAAAATTCATAAAATTGGTCAGCATGGTCAGGTTTTGGCTATCTCCCATTTGCCACAAGTAATTGCGATTGCGGATTATCAATTTTTTATTGAGAAGATTAGTAATGACCATTCAACGGTTTCGACTGTTCGTCTCTTGACAGTCGAAGAGCGAGTGGAGGAAGTTGCTAAGATGTTGGCAGGTGATGATGTGACCGAAGCAGCCCTGACGCAAGCCAGAGAATTGTTGAGAAACAGAGAGAAATAAGATGCCTGACTATTATGTAATTGGAGATGTTCACGGAAAAGCTGGGATGCTGGAAGACCTTCTCAAAACCTGGGATGGTCAGACCCAGTTGCTCTTTCTAGGGGATTTGATTGACCGTGGTGAAGATAGTCGCCGTGTCCTTGAAATGGTCAAGGACTTGGTGGATAATCAAGGGGCTATCTGTTTGTCAGGAAACCACGAGTATATGTTTTTGACATGGCTAGATGATCCAGAAGAAAGCTATGACCACTATCGTCGCAATAGTGGAGATACAACTATTAACTCTATCCTAGGTCGTCCCTTGGATGCACCAGTTGACGGAGTGGAGGATGCCAAGCGTGTTGCTACTGAAGCGGCAGACTTGGTCAAATTTATTCGTCAAATGCCATTTGTGGTAGAGACAGACAAGTATATCTTCGTTCACGCAGGTATTGATTTGACCTTGGACGACTGGCATGAAACTACAGATTACAAGAAAGTATGGCTTAGAAAACCATTCCACGAAGCCGAAAATCATACTGGAAAAACCATTGTCTTTGGTCATACACCGGTCTATGGTTTGTTAAAGCAAGAGCGAGGTACTGCTGAGCTTTGGACTACAGAAGATGGCAAGATTGGGATGGATGGAGGAGCTGTCTATGGTGGTGTCCTTCACGGGATTGTCTTTACAGATCAAGGGATGACAGAACATCACTTTATTGAGAATGACGGCTTTGTCGCTGAAGATTAGTACTCCTAGCAGGGGATGGTCTTGTCAAAATGTCAAAAACAATTTATAATAAATAGATACCCTGAAAGGAAGAGAATCATGAACTTAGAAGAATTGAAAAAACGACAGGAGAAGATCCGTAACTTCTCTATTATCGCCCATATTGACCACGGAAAATCAACTCTAGCAGACCGCATTTTGGAAAAAACTGAGACAGTCTCCAGTCGTGAAATGCAAGCTCAACTTTTGGATAGTATGGATTTAGAGCGGGAACGTGGGATTACCATTAAGTTGAATGCCATAGAGCTCAATTACACTGCAAAAGATGGGGAAACTTATATTTTTCACTTGATTGACACACCAGGACACGTAGACTTTACCTATGAAGTTTCACGTTCGCTCGCTGCCTGTGAGGGGGCGATTTTGGTGGTTGATGCTGCCCAAGGGATTGAGGCTCAAACTCTTGCCAACGTTTATCTGGCCTTGGACAATGATTTGGAAATCATGCCTGTTATTAACAAAATTGACCTGCCTGCTGCAGACCCTGAGCGCGTGCGTACGGAGATTGAAGATGTCATTGGTTTGGATGCCAGTGAAGCAGTCTTAGCATCTGCCAAGGCTGGTATTGGGATTGAAGAAATTCTTGAGCAAATCGTAGAAAAAGTGCCAGCACCAACGGGTGATGTGACGGCACCACTAAAAGCCTTGATTTTCGACTCTGTTTACGATGCTTACCGTGGAGTTATTCTTCAAGTGCGTGTCATGGATGGGGTGGTCAAACCTGGCGATAAGATTCAGCTCATGAGCAATGGCAAGACCTTTGATGTGACCGAAGTCGGTATCTTTACACCCAAAGCAGTTGGTCGTGATTTTCTTGCGACTGGTGATGTTGGTTATATTGCGGCTTCTATCAAGACGGTTCAGGATACTCGTGTGGGGGATACCGTTACCTTGGCAACCAATCCTGCAACAGAGCCATTACATGGCTACAAGCAGATGAATCCTATGGTCTTTGCGGGTCTCTATCCTATCGAGTCAAACAAGTACAATGACCTGCGTGAAGCCCTTGAAAAATTGCAACTGAATGATGCTAGTCTTCAGTTTGAACCAGAAACATCTCAGGCACTTGGATTTGGTTTCCGTTGTGGATTTCTTGGCCTTCTCCATATGGATGTTATCCAAGAACGTTTGGAACGTGAGTTCAACATCGACCTCATCATGACAGCTCCATCTGTTATCTATAAGGTTAATTTGACCGACGGTGAGTCTATGGATGTGTCCAACCCGTCTGAATTCCCAGATCCAACTAAGATTGCGACCATTGAGGAGCCATATGTTAAGGCGCAAATCATGGTACCACAGGAGTTCGTCGGAGCAGTCATGGAATTAGCTCAGCGCAAGCGTGGTGACTTTGTGACGATGGACTATATTGATGATAACCGTGTCAATGTCATCTATCAAATTCCACTGGCTGAAATCGTCTTCGACTTCTTTGATAAACTTAAGTCTTCGACACGTGGTTATGCAAGTTTTGACTACGAATTGTCAGAATATCGCCCATCTAAGCTAGTGAAAATGGATATCCTTCTCAACGGAGACAAGGTGGATGCCCTCAGCTTTATCGTTCACAAGGACTTTGCCTACGAACGTGGGAAACTCATCGTTGATAAACTCAAGAAAATCATCCCTCGCCAACAATTTGAAGTTCCAATCCAAGCGGCTATTGGACACAAGATTGTCGCTCGTACTGATATCAAGGCCCTTCGTAAAAACGTACTTGCTAAATGTTATGGTGGTGACGTTTCTCGTAAGCGTAAACTCCTTGAAAAACAAAAAGCTGGTAAGAAACGTATGAAAGCCATCGGATCAGTAGAAGTTCCTCAAGAAGCCTTCCTCAGCGTCTTGAGCATGGATGAAGAATAAGTTATCAGAAATGGATTTCCTTGTTCATAGGAAATGTATATAAGAATCAATCGTAAAGCAGGCTTAGATGGTCTGCTTTTTTATAAACTATCAAGAAATCGGAGAAAATAATGGTATAGTAGATTGAAACTAATAGTACACCTCTACTTTTAAAACATTGTTAGAAATAGATTTGACTGTCCTGATAGATTTGCCCTGTTCTTATTTCATTTCACTATAAAATTTTAAATTTGTGACCATATCTTGACTGTATTTTCCTCTCTTTTTCGTAACCGTCCAATAACGAA
>NZ_VMLA01000024.1:0-26858 GCF_013276425.1 Streptococcus sp. 3874
ATGATACCAAAATTTAGAGCGTGGGATAGACTGCGAAAAGAAATGAATTACAAAGTCATGGTAGGCAATTGTGATCTAAGTGATGAAAACTGGACTTGTCCTATCATTTGGATTGAAGAGAAAAAAGATTGGTTACATTTTGATGATTATGAATGTATCATGCAATCAACAGGACTCAAGGATAAGAACGGCAAGGAAATCTTTGAGGGGGATGTTCTTGAAATTCAAGATGAAGGAGAAGTCCTTGGGAATGCAAAATTGACTTGGGATAATGAGCAAGCTGTCTTTATGATAGAAGCAATAAGTGTAGATGATATTGCGCCCTTTCATGAAATTCTTAGCGATGAAAGTTACTCTTATAGAGTCGTTGGCAACGTATACGAAAACCCTGAACTTTTGGAGAACTAAAAAAGCCCAATCCATAAGGACTAGGCTTCGAAGATGAAGTTGTAGAGTTGGACAACCTTCTGAAAACTGGTTGTATCCATGGTTGTGATTTTTTGAGCCTTGCGCTCTCTAAAGTCAAAAGTATAGAGTTGGAGTGGATTGACAGAGCCATCTACCTTATTGGAACGCACAGGAACGAGCAGGCCTTGTTCTTCTAGTCTGCTTTGACCGTGTGTAATAGGGCATACAGCAACAAATCCCGTCCGCTCCGAATATTCTCTACGCGAGACGACAATAGCAGGACGGCGTTTCTGAATCTCACGTCCAACAGACGGGTCAAAGTCAATCCAGATGATGTCCTGTTTTTCTGGAATGTAATCATATTTCGCTGTCAAGGAATCTTACCCCCTCAAAGTCATCTTCCATGCGTAGGTCTGCATCTCCATTAAATGGGTCTGGAATTTTTGGAGCTAGGACAATGACATTATCTACACCCTTGTAGACAAACATTTCCTGACCTTCTGGAACATTGAGTGTTTTGGGAATGGTCACAGTGACAGAGTTCCCAACCTTACGAGTTTTAACAGTATTCATTTGTTTCTCCTTTATTTTGTATACATACAGTATACATATAAAAACGGAACAAAGCAAGAAAAAAGCCAGCACAGCTGACTCCTTTGTGATATGTTCGCTAAAAATATTATATCATAAAGGAGCGATGTTGTGAGGTTATTAAAAAGCGTTGACGTGCAATTTACCAAAAAAAATGTATATGACGTTCTAGAGAGTTATCGCTCGTATGTCCGAATGGCAGGCGCTGAGTATTTGCCTAAAATTACAACGACCTACTCATTTGAACCAAAGACGTTTACTGGTAAGAACACAGCCACTGAGAATATGGTTATCGAACATGTGGATGCAGAGGCAGAGGTTTTGGAAATTGAGAGAGCTGTGAACTGCATTATGGATCCATACGTTCGGCAGGTTATAGCAAAGAAGTACATGGATATGAAAATCCAATTATCAGACAAGGCTATCTATATGGACTTAGGCTATTCTGAAAGTGAGTTCTATCGCATGCTTAGTAGAGGTGCTTTGGAATTTGCGGAAGCCTATCGAAAAGGTAAGCTGATTGTCTTTCGTAAATTTTTGGGAGATATTTGCAAGTAAATTGCTAGGAAATGGCTTATTTTACATGGTAAAATAGTATTGTCAAGTGATAGGTCAATTGACGTCTCCTTTATACTTTATTATATTTTTCCGAGGCTTCGGTCTCTTAGACAGTAAGGACAGGTTAGCAGGTTGTTTGGGTCTCCTTGAAACTTTTACCAAACGTGCGTTTTACTGCTAGACCAGTTGGTTCGATTCCAGCTGCTGTCATTTGAGTGTTTGTGTCCCAGAATGGGGTAGGCAGTAGGCTTAGCATTCATATATCACTCATTAACTTACAAATGGTTGCGGAGCGACTAGACCTTGCATGATTGCGTAGCTAATTATACTCCGGATAAGTTATAAGCTAGAGGGTTTGATTCCCTCAGAGGTTGTAAAGACTACAAAAAATAAAAAAGAAGTCAAAATTTAATACACAAGCAAGGTTGTAGTCGTCTTGCAGGAAGGTCGCACATCGTGTGACTTTTTTATTTTGTGAATGGAGGTGATGGGCATTGGGTTAAATCAAAGACAAAAGATGTTTGCGAGCGAGTATTTGAGGACTGGAAATGTCTATCAATCCGCAATATTCGCAGGTTATAGTGAAGCGTATGCTAAGACAACCGCTAGTAAATTGCTAGAAAATGCAAGCGTTAAAACGTTTATACAAACCGAAACTGAAAAGATGCATGATGAAAATATTTTGAGTGCTAAAGAGGCTCTTTCAATTCTCTCAGACATCGCAAGAGGACAGCGACTTGAGGAAGTTTTGATGATGAACCCTGTCACTGGTGAGGTGGATAGAGTTACGAAAAAGGCAGATAATAACACAGTTATTAAAGCGATAGCTGAAATATTGAAGCGTTATCCGACTGCTAAACAAGCTGAGAAACTAGAACTTGAAATCGAAAAACTTAAATCACAAATCGGTGTGGATAATGAGCAAGACGATAAATTGATAGAGTTTGCTAAGGCTTTGAGAGGTGCTTTTGACGACAAATAAATTTACGAAACGACAAGAAGAAGTACTTACACGAGTATTGAATGATGATTTTTTTATCTGTGGTCTCCATGGTGCAAAACGTTCAGGTAAAACTGTTCTAAACAATATGGTCTTCATGAATGAGATTGCACGAGTGAGAGAAACAGCGGATAGATTAAACATAGATGAGCCAATGTATATACTAGCTGGAACATCTTCAACATCGATACAAAACAATATCATTCAGGAACTGTATAACATGTTTGATATTGAACCTAAATACGATAAGCACGGAGCTTTTACCCTTTGCGGTGTCAAGGTAGTTCCAGTCTACACTGGTTCTATATCTGGTTTAAAGCGCGCCCGTGGCTTTACTGCTTTTGGAGCTTATGTAAACGAGGCATCTCTTGCTAACGAACAAGTATTTAAAGAAATCATCTCACGTTGCTCAGGAGAAGGCGCAAGGATTGTTTGGGACAGTAACCCAGACATCCCAACTCACTGGCTCAGACGGGATTATATCAACTCTGGCGACGATATGATTATCGACTTTCATTTTAAGCTAGATGATAACACATTCATGTCTGATAGATACCGTGAGAATATAAAATCAGCCACACCGGCAGGCGTCTTCTATGACCGAGACATCCTTGGTCTGTGGGTGACTGGTGAGGGCGTCGTCTATCGTGATTTTAGTGAGAATATGTTTGTAGATAACGTACCAGAAGATATCACTAAAGTCTACGCTGGTGTTGACTGGGGATATGAACACTTTGGCTCTATCGTTGTTATTGGAGAGACGTCTGACGGTTCGGTTTATCTATTAGAAGAGCACGCGCATCAATACAAGGAGATTGATTTTTGGGTAGACCTCGCTAAGAATATCAAGGAACGATACGGGAATATTACGTTCTGGGCAGATAGTGCACGACCTGAACACGTTGCAAGATTTCAAAGAGAGCAATTAAAGACGTTTAACGCTAATAAAGCAGTCTTGTCTGGTATTGAAGAAGTAGCCAAGCTGATGAAAACTGGGCGCTTTTTTGTTGTATCAAACAAGGTCAGCAAGTTCAAAGATGAGGTCTATCAATACATCTGGAACGAAAAGACAGGCGAACCAGTGAAAGAGAATGACGACGTACTAGATGCGGTGCGTTATGCGATTTACTCGCAACATTCGCAACCAAAAGCAACCGTCCGCAGACGTTCTGATTATGGTCTATAGAGAGGAAAGACATGTACCAATATTTAACCTATCCACGGGATGGATATGATGAGGGTTCTTTGAAGAAAGACCTGATTTACAAATTGATAACGATACATAACACTGAAAGCTCACATTTGAAGAAGCTTAAAAGCTACTATTTGGGTGAGCATGCTATCTTAGAACACACGAGACGCAACGTGAACGCACCTAATTACAAGACGGTAGCCAATCATGCCAAGGATATCGCAGACACGGCTACGGGCTATTTTATGGGCAATCCTATCAAGTACAATAACACTGCTGAAGGTGATATCGATGAACTACTTACAGCCTTTGATGGCGCTGAGATTGACCAAGTAGATGCTCAGAATGCTTTGAACATGGCCATCTATGGTCGTGCTTACGAGTACATCTATGCTAAAGAGGGATTGACTGAGTTGGACTCAACTAGTATTGACCCAGAAAACACCTTCATGGTCTACGATGATAGCATTGAGCGGAAGCCTTTGTTTGCGGTCTACTACTATAAAGTCGAAGATGATACGAAAGACACTACCAAGCATCAGGCAGAGGTCTTTACCGAAAATCTGCACTATCACATGGTTCTGCGTGATTCAAGCACAGGAACAACACAGAATGAGGAAGTAGAAGAACATAATCTTGGTCAAATCCCGATTATCGAGTATCGCAACAATCACTTTGCGATTGGAGACTACGAGCAACAGATTAGCTTGATTGACGCTTATAATTCCTTGATGGGGAATCGTGTCAATGACAAGGAGCAGGCAGTAGAGTCTATCCTTGTCTTATATGGCACACAGTTAGCAGACACTCCAGAAGATGCTAAGGTAGCGATGAAGATTCTTTCTGAAGAAGGTCTTTTGGAATTGCCGGGCGATAGTGCAAGAGCCGAGTTCTTGAAGAATACGCTGGATGAAAGTGCTACGGAAATCTTGCGTACGGCTCTGAAAGAGGATATCTACACATTCAGCCATGTGCCTAACCTGACTGATGAGAACTTCGCAGGGAATACTTCGGGGGTGAAATAGTTGCCCTCCTCAAAGGTAACTTTGAGGTAATAAATCGGGTTAAAATTGGAAGGCGCAAAACAGTAATAACCTAGATATTTATATTCTGTTATGGTATAATAAGAGTATAATAATCTAGGAGAAGATGAATGATAAAAGATAAAATGCACAAACATCTAAATCAAGTTTATTACTCTATGTTAGCAAGGTGTTATGATGAAAAACATTGGGCTTATAAATGGTATGGGAAACGTGGAATAGGTGTTTCTGATGAATTTAGTGATGTAGCTAAGTTCAGAAGTTGGGCAATGCAAAACGGAGTAGAATTTGGTTTGCAATTAGATAGGATAGATAATGACAAAGACTACTCACCAAGTAATTGTAGGTGGGTTCCTGAACATACAAATAAACGTAATCGTTCTGATAACGTTAAGTATAAGGGATATATCTTGAGAGACTATCTAAAAAAATTATCTGAAGAAAACAACATTTCTTTTTCAACTCTTGTCTACAGATATTATCGTTCCATAAAACGAGATGATATAATCGTTAATGATGAAACAATAGATGATATCTTATTGAATTATAAAAAATACGATTTAAGACAATTTTCAAAAGGTGTGGACATGTCTGGTAAGACAATTGTTCGAGATGAAAAAGGGAGATTTGTGACATATTACTGAAGCTAATCAATTACCACTGCTGGTAGAAATATCAGTAAGGTTTAACGACTAGATAGAGTAAGCTAAGTGAGAAACGGTACATAGTATCGTTTTTTTTATATGCAGAAATATCCACGAAATCCGACACCCTGATAAGGGTGAAGAGATAGTCTGAACTTACGGGAAACCGTAAGAAGTAGAGGATAAAGAGCCTCTACGGTAACAAAATTGAGCTATGGAATTCAAGCTAATGGGCCTTGAGATGATTACTAAGACCAAGGAAGCGAACTATAAGCGAGGATTGCGTCAGCGTATTGCGATTTTTGCTCATTACTTGGGTATGAAACAGATTGCACTAGAGTCTCATTCAATCGTTCCACAATTCAGCCGTGGTTTGCCTAAAAACTTGCTGGAAATCTCTCAGATTGTGAACAATTTGGAAGGTAAAGTGACCAATAGGCAGCTTATTTCTCTCTTGCCGTTTGTGGAAGACCCTGACGCTGAGCTGGAAGCCTTGGAAGAAGAGAAAAAGAAGAACATGGAAGACATGCCGATGTTCAACAAAGACAACACGAAACCCGAAGACGAGGTAGAGGATGAAGAATCAGGAGTATTGGGCGAAGAGGAAAGCCAATCTGATTTACCAGCAGATGGACAAGGCCGAAAAGCAGGCAGACCAGTTCGATAAGGTCTATCAGGAAGCCAAGACTTACTTGGATAAGGAAGTCAATAAGATTTTTGATAAGTTCCAACGTGATTATGGTCTAAGTCAGGTAGATGCTAGACAAGTCTTGAAGAACATGAAAGACAAGAAAAATCTGAATGAACTTCGTAAAGTACTTGAAGCAAGACCGAATGACCCGAACATCCAAAGATTACTAGCTGACTTAGACAGCCCAGCTTATTCTTTTCGTATGAAGCGCCTAGAGCGTTTGAGTGATGATTTAGATTGTATGCGTGAATCTATCTATCATTCAGAGAAGACAGGCTCAGACGCCTTCTATAGCGACCTGATGAAGGATAGTTACTACAAGGCTACCTTTGACCTGCAACAGCAGACAGGGCTGGCATATGGCTTTTCTGGGCTTCCTGAGAGCGAGATTAAACATCTACAGTCTTTTAGTTGGGTAGGAGATGGAAGTACCTACTCAACAAACATCTGGAAGAATACGGGGAAGCTTACTTCTAGCATAAAAGATGAACTACTCATGAGCCTCATGACAGGAAGAGGAACACGAGAAACGGCACAAGCAATTGCTGAACGATTCGATGTCGGTCAGAATGATGCGAGGCGTTTGGTTCGGACAGAATCAGCCTTTTTTCATAACCAAATGGAACTACTCAGCTATGAAGAAGCAGACATAGAGAAGTATATCTTTGTAGCCGTCTTAGACAAGCGTACATCACATATCTGCCAAGAGCACGATAATAAGGTCTATGATAGGGATAAGGCTGTCCCTGGTGTCAATTGTCCGCCTATGCACCCTTGGTGTAGGTCTACTACTGTCGGATACGATGAGGACGCAGACTACAGCAAGTTGAAGCGCAGAGCAAGGAATCCAGAGACAGGCAAGACTGAGCTAGTACCTGCAGATATGACTTATAAAGAGTGGTATAGTAAGTATGTTGCGAAAGACGGAGAAAAGGTGTATAATCAGGGTATGGATAAGTTGGATTCTTTAGTCTCTAGCGGTTCAATAAGTGAGGCTCGCGGAGATGTAGAAAAGCAAAAAAGTGATTTTGCGATAAAATACTATGAGCAACTGAAAAATTCTAATCGTGCAGATGTTGTAGAAAAAATGGTAAAAAGTAGCAAACTTTCTCATTCTACAGTATCAGAAGCGTTAGAGCATATTTTAGATAACCAGTATTTGTTGTGGGATTTTGAAGCTTTTGAAGAGAGGATGATGAACTTTTATCCGCACTATGACATGGCTCAAAGTTTTCAAAGATTGTACTTGGGTAATCCAAAGAAATACGATATATTGATGCTACAGCACGAAAGTCTTGAATCATATTACATGAATCAGTTAAAAATGGATTATGATGAAGCTCATAAAAGAGCTAACCTACAATTTAATTATCAGGAGGCAAGCGAAAATGGCGAAGATTGATAAACAAATTATTACTATGCGTAAAATAGAAGATGGTACTGCTATGAGACAATATTCTGCCGTTAGTGGAGAATGCCAAGGTATTGCAACAGTTGATAAAACCACTTTAAAATATAGCTACACAGGAGATGATTTAGGGCAATTCGCTTCGTTTGTAAAAGATACTTTAACTAAAAGCATTAAGCTGGGTAAAGAGTTGCCAGATAAATTTTCTTACGGTTTTGGATAAACTTGAATTTGCTTATTAACAATCAAAAGCACCTAGAGAAATCTAAGTGCTTTTCTTATTTTTAATTTTTTTCAAAAAACCTCTTGACAATGTAGCTACATTTCTTTATAATTTAAAATGTAGCCACAAATCAGGAGGTGATGACAAATGGCTGATAGTCAAAAATCAAATAAAGATACTGTCATTCGTGCTAGAGTAGACAGAGAGACTGTTGAGCAGCTCGAATACATCGAAAAAAAGACCAACAGAAAAAAATCTGCGGTCATTCGAGATGGAATTCAAAAGATTTATGATGAGATAACAAAATAACGTACGACCTGCTCCCGCCAAGAATAGGGTCATACGTTATCACCACAGAAGTGTTTCTGCATGAAATATTATATCATGCTGAGACGCTCTTTTCAAGATACACGAAGGAGTGTTTTTATTATGGCAAAAATTGAATTAACAGAAGAACAATTGACTCATCTAGGCTACGAACTTGCAGATATTCGTAGAACAGTTGAAATGGCAACCAATATGACAGAAACCTTGGCTTGGGTTCAACTTAAGGACGATACAGCTTTTAAAGAAATGTCTAAAAAGTTCTTTGATACTTTTAATGAACAATTCGGTTTACTTCATTCAACACTAGATGAAATTGCTTTTATTTTGATGAACTCAACAGATAAAGCAGAAATCTTAGGAAGTAAAATTTTTAACTAGGAGCATAAAAATGGAACTACAAATTTTTAAAAATGAACAATTCGGAGAAGTGCGGACGACAGAAGTTAATCAAGAAATTTATTTCAACTTAAAAGATTGTTGTCAGATTTTGGATATAAAAAACAGTAAAGATGTAGTAAAAAGGCTAAATTCAAAGGGGGTAGTTACTACCGACCTCCTTACAAATGGAGGAGTCCAACAAGCAAACTTCATCAACGAAGCGAATTTCTATAAGCTTGTTTTTCAATCTCGCAAACCAGAAGCAGAGAAATTTGCTGATTGGGTCACTAGCGAGGTTCTCCCCTCTATTCGTAAGCATGGCGCTTATATGACAGACCAAGTGGCCTATAATATCACACACAACAAACAAGCTTTAGCAGACTTGCTCCTTATGGCTGGTAATCAACTGAAAGAAAAAGAAGCAGTCATTAAAAACTTGGAAGCTGAAAAAGCTGTATTATCCGTTGAAAATACCATAATGAAGCCGAAAGCAGACTATTTCGATGAACTAGTAGATAGAAACTTACTGACCAGCTTCCGAGAAACAGCAAAACAATTAAAAATCAAAGAACGTAAGTTTATTGACTTCTTGATGGAGAAAAAATACATCTATCGAGATAAGAAAGGCAAGCTCCAACCAACAGCCAATAAAAACGATGGTTTGTTTGAGGTCAAGGAAACACTCAACGAAAAAACACAATGGTCTGGAACACAGACACTCATTACACCTAAAGGCCGTGAAACCTTTAGACTACTATTTATCTAATTATGCCCTAACCGTATGGAATCCCGTACGGTTTTTATATTGTCCAAGCATTGAAGACACTAAAAGCTATGGAAAATACAGTCAGGGATGACTTTAAAAATAGGAGGTTCGCAATGAACGAAGAAACACAAACAGTCGAAACGGTTGAAGAACAAAAGGTACCTGCAGAACCTGCACAACAACCGCAAGACGAGAAGAAGTACACGGACGCAGACGTCGATGCTATCATCGATAAGAAGTTTGCCAAGTGGAAATCAGAGCAAGAAGCCAAGGAAAACGAAGCTAAGAAGCTTGCCAAGATGAACGCTGATGAGAAACAGAAATATCAGTTAGATCAGCGTGAGCAAGAACTAGCTGACCGTGAAAAGGCTATTGCCCGCAAGGAATTGACCGCAGAAGCTAAAGCGATGCTAAGTGAACGTGACTTACCTGTTGAGTTAGTAAATGTAGTTGATTTAACAAGCGCAGAGACGGTATCACAGTCTGTCGCTGTATTGCAGAAATCATGGGAGCAAGCCGTACAGAAAGGCGTACAAGAAAAGCTAAAAGGCGGAGCTCCAATGAAGCAAGCACCAGTTGATAGCGACGGTATCACAAAAGAAGAATTTGCTCGTATGGGTTATCAGAGTCGAAATGAACTCTATCAAAAGAACCCAGAACTCTATAAGAAATTGAAAGGTTAAAATAAATGACAGCAAGACAAACTAAATTAGCCACTATGGTTAACCCAGAAGTGATGGCGGACATGGTTTCCGCTAAACTACCTAAATTGATTAAATTCACTCCACTGGCTTATGTGGAAACAGCACTTCAAGGACAACCAGGGAATACTCTAACAGTTCCAGCATGGGAGTATGCAGGAGATGCGACAGAGGTTGGAGAAGGTCAAGCTATTTCTCCAGACCAATTGACTACTAAAAAGACCACTATGACCATCAAAAAGGCTGCTAAAGGTTATGAAATTACCGATGAAGCTCTTTTGTCAGGTCTTGGTGACCCACTAGGTCAAGCCACTTACCAGCTTGGTTTGGCTATTGCTAACAAGATTGATGATGATTTGGTAGCGGTGGCTAAGACTGCAACACAGCACGTTGCAGAAACTCCAACAACTCTTGAGGCAATTGATAAGGCTCTTGATATTTTTGAGGATGAAGAAGATGCACAGTATGTTGCTATCATCAACCCTAAAGATGCTACTAAGCTAAAAACTGACGTAGCAAAAGAATGGACTAAAGGTTCAGAGCTTGGAGCAAATATGGTTGTTTCTGGGACCTTTGGTGAAGTTGCTGGTGTGCAAATCGTCCGCTCTAAAAAAGTTGAAGAAGGTAAAGGTTTCCTTGTCAAAGTGTCTCCTAGCCAGACTCAGACAGATGATGCCAATAAATATGGTGCGTTTGTTATCATGCTAAAACGTGATGTGGCTATCGAAACAGACCGTGACATCCTTAAAAAGACAACGGTTATCACTGGTGACAAACACTATGGTGTTTACCTATACGACCCTACACGAGTTGTAAAATTCGGTGAGTAAGAGGTGATGATATGAGCTTATTGCTACGACGTCATTATATCCAAGAGGAGCAAGCTGGCCAGTATTCTGATTTAGAAAATAAGACTTTAGAAGAGTTGAAGAATCTAGCTAAAGAAGCTGGCATAACTGGTGCCTATAAGTTATCAAAAGCTGAAATTGTAGAGGTGTTGGAGGATTTAAAAAGTGAAATTTAAAGTCAAACAAGATTTCTATGATTGGGAATTAAATGTGAAACGACTGGCAGGGGAGGAACTTGAGATTACTGAGGAGCGCTATGCCGAGCTGGCAGATAATTTCGCCAGCAATGGTGTCGCTATCTCAGACGTTCTTGAGGAAATTCTCCCTGAGCCTGAGTTTTTAGAAGAGGATTGATATGTCTATAGAGTTGCTGAAGAAATTAACAGGCGAAGAAGATACTCAGCTTCTCATGTTGCTCCAAACGAGGGCTACAAATCTTATCTTGTCAGAGACGAATCGCACATCTTTGACACCTTCTTTAAGTCTCTTAATACCTGAGGTTGCTATCGAACTCCACAACCGCTCAGGAGCGGAAGGAGAGCATTCCAGAACCGAGGGTGGTATAGCAGTAGTCTACGGAGAAAACGGCCTGTCTACGGGTCTTTTACAGCGTATACGCATGCACAGATTAGCAAGGGTGGCAGGTCATGTTTTTGAAGCAGAGTAGACTGAAACCTTATCCAATGCGACGGTTTGAAAAGACTGTCACAGAGGAAGGCGTCGTAAAAGAAGGATATGCCAAGGAAGCTGAGACAGTCCGCCTTGAGTTGTGGCCAGCTAGCAGTAAGCTACAATCTGAGATGTATGGTGAGCGTGTCAATGATATTTTGAACGCAAATGCCAACAAGTCAGCTACTATCAAAGTGAAAGATGGTGTGTGTATCGATAGCCCGACGGAAGTGACTCACAGGGTTATCTCTAAAAAGGTCTACACATATCATCAAGTTTTGGAGTTAGAGCGTGTCAGAGCTACGAGGGGCAGATAGGCTCATAGCTAAATGTAGACGATTGGCTAGTAAAAAAACTGGCGAGGATATCGTCTTACGTGCGGTACACAATGCTGCTATAAAGGTTGTCCAAGCTGATGCTAAAAGACTAGCACCAGGCAACAATGGAGAACTTAGAAACAGTATCAAGACTAGGGTTAAAATGGACGGAGATAAGGCTATAGGTGAGGTTTACACAAATCTACACTATGCTCCTTATGTTGAGTTTGGAACAGGACCCAAGGGTCAGGCTAGCCATTCTGGTATCTCTCCAGAAGTCAGCGTGACTTATCGCTCTAGTCCGTGGTATGTGCATGAAGACCAAATCAATGTAGGGCCTTACCACTTTCAAAAGATTGGGGAGTTCTACAAGATGTATGGTCAACCTGCTCAGCCTTATCTTTATCCAGCTTTGAGAGACAATCAAGAGCGTGTGTCTAAGAATATTTCGGATTATGTCCGTAGAAAGATAAGAGAACAAATAAAATGATTAATATCAAGCCTGTTATTTATAAAGAATTGCAAAAGGTTGCAGATAATGTGACTGATACGTATCCTAGCGATTGGGAGACTTTTCCAGTCGTTATTTTTTTGGAAGAACAAAACAAGCCGGGTGATTGGTTTGATGACCAGGAACAAAAATCCTCTATCCGCTACAAGGTGGATATCTTTGATGATACAAGCACTAGTGAGTTAGCTGTTAAAATCAATCAGATTTTTGAGTCTTTAGGTTTACGAAGAACCGACTGCCAAGACGTGCCAGACCCGTCCCATTTGAGACATAAGGTCATGCGTTTTGAAGGGGTTGTTGACTTACACTCAGAGCTTGTTTTTCAATTTAGAATGGAGAATTAAACATGTTAGCAAACGGAATTACGCTTTCTTATAGCGAAACCAAAGGTAGCTATACTAAGCTTGTTGGATTGAAAGAAGTACCAGAGTTTGGTATCGAACCTGAAAAAGTAGAGAACACTACTCTTGAAGATAAAGTTAAGAAGTACGAATTTGGTATTGGTGATGCAGGGGAATTGGAGTACAAGTTCTCTTATAACAATTCAAGCGAAACTGCTCCTTACCGTGTATTGCGTAAGGCAGCAGACGACAAGAAGAAACTCTACTTTGAACAAGCTTATCCAGACGGTACTAAGGTCAATTTTGAAGGCCAAGTATCTGTTAAACTGGGCGGTGGCGGTGTCAATGCCGTTATCGAGTTCACACTTAAGATTGCATTGCAGTCAGAATTGGAATTTACAGACGGTCTTGGAGGTTAATTAAATGGCGTTACCTTACTCAATTTGGAAGATTAGCGATGAGAAAGAGTTAAAACTACGACTTTCATCTCATCAAGCAGCAAAAGTTGAAGAAAAAATCGGTATGAACTTACTGAAAATCTTCATGCCTGAAGCTGGCGAAGAGTTTCCTTTGCCTCCTTTAAAAGTTGTATTGCTCTTGATTCATGGAGCTTTGCAAAAGTATGAGAATGGGTATTCTCTTGAGGATGTCTACGATCTATACGATGAATACGTGGATAATGGTGGAGACCAAACAACCTTCATGACAGAGGTTTTAATGCCACTCTTTGAAGTGTCGGGTTTTACTCCACGAGGAAGCAAGGGCAAGAAAACTTCCAAGAAGAAAATGACAGTAGTCGAGTAATCTTAACGGTAACGCAGATTATTGAGAGGCTTTACCCTATGTTTTTGGACATCGGGGGTAAGCCTCTTGATTTTTGGGATTTAACGGTGCTTGAAATCAGGGAAATGATTGAAAGCTACAACCGTGTCAAAATCCAAGAGCGTAAAGAGAAGATTATTGACTCGTACAGACTTTCGCAGATGATATCCAACCACGTTTCTTTATTCTTATCCAAGGATGCCAAGGTCTTTGAGTTCTGGGAATATGCGCCTGAGTTGTTTGTAGAAGAACAACAAGCGGTAGAACAGGAACGGCAGAGACAAGAGCTTTTGCTACATAAGGAACGGATGCGTGATTTTGCAGAAAGACACAATCGAAAAAGGAAGGAGGAAATGAATGGCAACTCTTGACGAATTGAAAGTCATGATTGACGCTGAGATAGCGCCTTTCAGGAAGAAGATGAAAGAAGTCGAGAATCAGGTCAAAGGAACATCTGACCAAGTGAAGAACGCGACTGCCAAAGTTCGTGAACAGTCGAGCTCAATCGGTAGCGCGTTTGGCAAGCTGGCTAAGTTTGCTGGTTTTGCAATCCTTGGTAAGAAATTGCTTGATGTTGGGATGTATTCAACGCAGACAGCTCTTGAAGTATCAGCGGCTATGAACCAAATTAAGCGCCAGATGGGTGAGAGTTCGCAATCTTTCTTAAAATGGGTTAACGATAACGCTAATGCCATGAATATGGGTGTGGGCGAGGCTACTAACTATGGTGCAGTCTACTCAAACTTATTTTCTGGATTTATCAAAGACACCAACAAACTAAGCGCCTATACTGCTAAGATGTTGCAGACGTCGGCAGTTGTTGCTGAAGGTTCTGGGCGCACGATTACAGACGTTATGGAGCGGATTCGCTCAGGTTTGCTAGGGAATACGGAAGCGATAGACTTTTGTCGCACCGCTTAGAAATAGGCGGATTAAGAACTTACCAAAATCGGTAAAACTCTAAATTTTAAGTAATTAAAACATGACGATACCGAGGTAAACTAAGCAATTAAAAAGGCTTGGTCACCGTAGAGCATAGGGATTGAACCTGTGCTTTTTGTTTTGTCAAAAAGTATAGAATAAAATATCCCCACGAGTGGTGAGCACCTAGACAATTCGGTTGTAGGTGAAAATATATGCCGAACTTACAAGAAATTGTAAGAAGTATGGATAAAAAGCCATGCGATAACATTATTGAGAAGACCTAGGAATCAACGTCAATGTGGCTATGATTGAGTCTACTGAAGCCTTTAAACGTTTTGCAAACGGACAAAGCTGGCAACAGTTGGACTACCAAACCCAGCAACAAATCCGCCTTATGGCTATCCTGGAACAGGCTACGGCAAAGTATGGGAATACCTTGTCCAATTCTGTAAATGGACGTATTAGTCTATTTAAGTCTCTGATGAAGGACGCTACATTGAACCTTGGTAACTCTATGTTGCCGATTATCAATGCCATTATGCCTGTCTTGAACTCTTTTGCCATGGTCTTAAAGAATGTTACTGCTAAACTCGCTGAGTTTATCGCTTTGATGTTCAACAAGAAAGCTACGGTAAAAGATGGTGTTGGTGGTGCAGTTGGAGACATGGGTAACGCCATGAAAGACGCTGCAGGCGGAGCAGGAGACCTTGCTGATGCAGTGGACGACGCTGGAGATTCAGCAGGAGGACTTGCTGATAATCTTGGAGACTCAGCCAAAAACGCTAAGAAAGCTGCTAAAGAGTTGCTAGGTCTTTTGGGATTTGACGAGATTAATATCTTACAAAAACCAAAAGACGATGATGCAGGCGGTTCTGGCGGTGGAGGTGGTGGCAAAGGTGGTAAAGGAAAGGGAGGCGGTGGCGGACCTTTCAAAGACATCTTGCCAGAAGTCGAGTTGACCGACATGGGTAACCAGTTCAAGAGCATTTTTGACGGGCTAGGAGACAAGCTTAAAGGGTTGTTTGACCTCTTCAAAAAAGGTTTTGATGCAGCATTTAGGCCAGAAGGTATTGAACGCATTAAGACCGCCTTAGACCAAATAGCTAAGACAATGGGAGAAATCGCCACTGACCCAAGGGTTGTGAATGCCTTTAATCGCATGGCTGAGAAAATCGCTTATGCTTTAGGGCAAGTGACAGGCTCAATAGCTACTATCGGGCTAGGTATCGGTGTTTTCCTCGCTGAAAGTATTGCAAATGGTCTTGGAAGGCAAAAGGAACGCATTACCAGGGCGCTAGTTGCTTTGTTTGATAATATTGGTAACATTGCAGAGGCAGTAGGAAACATCGCTCAGGCATTTTCTAGTGCTTTCTACGACGTCATTACCTCAACCGGTGCGGTTCGTATAGGTAGTGCTATTGTGTCAACTCTATTAAGCTTGACATCTACCATTGTTGAAGTCGGTAGCAAATTAGCAGGAAGTTTGTTTAAAGGTTTTGAAAAAGTCGTTGTGACAAGCGCTCCTAAAATTTCATCAGTCTTCCAAAGTTTATTAGATACTGTTGCGCCTGTATTTGAGAGCATTGAAAGGTCTGTTAACAAATTTGGCGATGGCTTAAGTCGTGTTTATGATGAACATGTAGTCCCTGCTATTAACTCTATTGCTAATGCTTTTAATGGGCTAATTGATATTATTCAAATACTTTGGGAGAATTCTTGGCAACCTTTTGCTGAGTTTTTATCAGGAGTATTCGGTGTTAGTATTGAAGGAATTTCAGATTTATTGGGAGGTGGCCTTTTAGCCACTTTGGGACTATTGGCGGATGCTATTAAGTTAGTGGCAGATGGTTTCACCGTTTTTTCTGACTGGTGTAAAGAAAACAAAGAACCTATCTTGGCTTTGATAACAGCTTGGCAAACAATTAATTTCTTATCATGGGCTGAACAAGCCGGGGGACTTGCAGGAGCATTCGAATTATTAAGTAGTAAGGTTTCCTTTATTGTTAGCGGAATTAAAAATCTTGGACTAGCTTTGAAAGCTTTGACATTTGATAAATTGGTCAGCTTCGGAGAAACCATCTATTTGAATGCGTTGTACGCAAAAGATTTTGTTGTCAATTCAGGTAAAACAATTGCACAGCTAGGGAAAACTGCTTTAGAACTTGGTAAATCAGCTCTAGCATGGACTGCTCATACAGCGAAAATGGGATTAGCAACCGCGGCGGAATTTGCACATTCTGTGGCAGCAGGAGTCGCTACAGCTGCAACATGGGCTTTTAATGCAGCGTTAGCAGTTTTGACAAGTCCAATAACCTTAGTTATTGCAGCAATCGCAGCCTTAATTGCTATTGGTGTCTTGCTCTACCAAAATTGGGACACTGTTGTTGAGTTTGCTAAAACAGCATGGCAAGGACTATGTGATTTTATCAGTGGTATTTGTCAAGCGATTGGCGAATTTTTCAGCGGTCTATGGACGAAGCTACAAGAAATCTTTGAGCCAATAGGTCAATGGTTTGGCGAGAAGTTCCAGCAAGGATGGGATGCTATTGTAAACATCTTCTCTGGCATCGGAGAGTGGTTCTCTGGTGTATTCCAAGGTGCGTGGGACGCTATCGTTAATATCTTCACACCAATCGGCTCATGGTTCGGACAACGTTGGGCGGATGTGACTAGTGCTTTAGCTAATATCGGGGCATGGTTTACGGATATGTTCCAAAAAGCATGGACTGGCTTAACAAACATCTTTAGCAAACTAGGTTCTTGGTTTGGCGAGAGATGGAACGATGTTACAAGTGCACTTTCCAAAGTAGCAAGCTGGTTTGGCGATATATTCGGAAAAGCTTTTGACGCTGTTAAAAATGCCTTTAGCTCTATTGGCGACTTCTTTAAAGGCGTTTGGGATACTGTCAAAAGTATCTTCGTTAATGCTGGTCAGATGGTCGGCGAGGCAGTAGGTGGAGCGTTTAAGAGCGCAGTCAATGCGGTTCTTGGAACGATTGAAAATGTGGTCAATGGCTTCATCGGCATGATTAATGGTGTTTTAGATGTTGTCAGAAACTTACCTGGTCTGGGATGGATTGGAAGTGTAAGCACAGTTAGCCTTCCTCGTCTTGCCCGTGGTGGTATCGTTGATAGTCCAACTATTGCCATGATTGGTGAAGCAGGTAAAGAGGCGGTCGTACCACTTGAAAATACAGGATTTATCCAAACACTTGGGCGAGTAGTCAGCAGTGCGGTAGTAAATGCCATGGCTGGTGTTGGTCCACAAGGTGGATTTTCTGGCGACGGCGACATCGTTATTCAAATCGCAGGCCATGAGTTCGGACGGGTAGCCATCCAAGAAATTAACAAGGAACATGAACGAGCAGGTCAAACCTTGCTCAAGATTTAGGAGGTTAAATGGCACAATTGACAATCAATGGGGTGGCTGTGAAGCCTCCCAAATCTTTTCAAGTCGGTATTCAAGATATCGATGGAGAGACAGGGCGTAATGCCAATGGCGACATGGTGCGTGACCGTATCACGACCAAACGCAAACTAGACTGTGAATGGGGTATGATGACTCAGGGAGAATTAAGTCAGCTTTTACATGCTGTATCATCTGAATTTTTTGAGGTGTCTTATCCAGACCCCATGGATGGCCAAGTCACAAAGACTTTCTATGTCGGTGATAGGACAGCTCCTAGCTATACCTTTACTGAGAAGTTTAAACCTTGGTCTGGCGCTAAATTTAATCTGGTAGAGAGGTAAGAAAATGGACGCTTTAACTAGACGACAATTTGACAGAGCCATGTTTGCCAAGGAAAGGACGCTGGCTATTCGTGTTGGTGATTATACTTCACGGGATATCAAAGAGGCTAGTTTTGAGTATGGCTACATCAAGGGCGATACTTATAAGCCTGGTGGAACCTGCGCTGGTAGCGGTAAAATTACCTTTACCAGTATCATTACCACGTTCAATAAGCTGGATACCCTGCACCCTGAGATTGGTCTACTGGTTGGGGATACCTACCAGTGGGTCAAGATGGGGGAATACTTCATCAACGATATTGAGATTGACCGAAACCGCAACACAACCACACTTGAACTTATGGATGGTATGTTTAAGCTCAATCGTGAGTATGTGACAGATTTGCATTTCCCAGCTGAAGTACGAGAGGTTATTCAGGAAATCTGCCTGAAAACAGGCATTGAGTTAGCGAATGACTATTTCGGAATCAGCGCGATGCGTTACCATGTCGAGCAAGTTCCTGAAGGAAAGAAACTTTCATTTAGGGATATGCTGAGCGCTATGACTCAGATGATAGGGATGTCTTGTTTCTTCAACCGAGAAGGGAAGATGGAAATCCGTGATTTAACTGAGTCAAATATCACGATAAACGCAGACAGTTACTTCCTACATGGTTTAACCAAGAGTGAGATTGAGTATCAGATAGCTGGTATTACTTGTAAGACAGATAAGAAGCCTCTTACGGTTGGTATGAAGACAGGTCGGTCTTTGGAACTAGACAATGTCTTCATGACCCAGAGCGCTTTAAATGACCTGTATTACAAGCTGAAAAACCTGACTTACTATCCGTATAATCTCAACTACCAAGGGCATTTACTGCTTGAGGTTGGGCAGTGGGTAACCATTCAGACCAACAAGAAAGAAACCTTTAAAGTTCCTGTCTTAAGTCAGAGCTTTACTTTCAAAGGTGGTCTAAGAGGTCGTATCAGCGCAGATAGTAAAGCTGGAAATGATACGCAGTATTCTTACGAGGGTACGATTACCAAGCAGATTAAGCAACAAGATGGCATTGAAGCCAAAATCCAAGCGCAGATAGAAGCAGCAGATAAAGATTTTGACCAAAAGGTCGACAAAATCAAAAAGGACTTTAACGATCAAGTAGAACTTGCCAAGGCTAAGGCGGAAGAAGTCAAGCAAGAAGTGTCTGACACTATCAATCAGCGTTTCAATAGCTTTCATGATGAACCTTTACGAGAATCAAGGCGCAAGGCTGAGGAAGCTTTGAGACAAGCTGGCGCAAGTAGCTCTCTTGCTCAGGAAGCCAAGCGGATTGGGCTGGATTCTGTTGCTAGACTTGAAGCGTTTAAGTCGCAGACTAGGAGTGCTCAGACGGCTTTGTCGGGTGATTTGAATCTTCTAAAGCAGACAGTTACCAATGATATAAGCTCCAAGCAAAGGCAACTTAAAACTGACATTTCCAAACAAGTTCAAGCTCTCGGTCAGATAAAGAATGACTTGGCTGGAGTCAGAAGCTCTCAGGCAAGATATGAAGAGACGACTAAAGGCAGGCTAACTGCACTGACGAACAGAATGGAAGGGAAAGCTAACAAATCAGAAGTCAGGCAAACAGCAGAGACTCTGACGAGTCAGATAGACCGTATACAAGAAGAGAGCTCTACTCGTATTTCAACAATGACCTCTCGTTTTAATCAGCGCGCTGATGCGCTTGATGCTGGAGTGAGGCGTTTGACTGAAGGTCTCAGAACCAAAGCGGATATCAGCTCCCTCAATGTGACTGCTGAGAATATTAGGCAGTCTGTGAGGAGGTTAGAAAGAGATACCCAGAGTCAACTAAATCAGAAGCTTAGTACGGCTGAATTTGAGGTGCAGGCTGGCTCTATCCGCCAGGAAATCCTGAACGCAACCAAGGACAAGGCAGATAAGACCTTAGTTGTGGCTGAAGCTGGAAAATTGCGAGAAGAATTTTCAAATATGCAAGTTGGTGGTCGGAACTATTATCGTGATTCCGAGAAAATTCAACAGTCTCGTTTTGGTTTTGTGTTTGATAATCTAGATCCCTATCTTTCAAAGTCCGATATTGGGACAACTTGGACTCTCTCGTTTGATTGTAAACTCGATGAAGTTGATGGTTCTTTTCCTTTCCATATGTCGCATGGTGGGGCGAATGGCTTTGGTATAGAGGGACAAAAAGAGTTCACTGCGACTAGGGAGTGGCAGCGATTTAGGCTTACAGGTCCGGTATTTTTTAAAGAGGATGCGCCCTCTGAATCCAAGCTACAGATGACCCTATTCAATTCAGATTTAGGATACGGAGGAACTATTTTCATTCGTAGGATTAAACTTGAAAAAGGTACCCTAGCGACAGACTGGAGTCCAGCGCTTGAAGATACCAATGGTCTCATCACACAAGCTAAGGCTAGCTTTGAGCGAACAGCGCAGGAATTGCGAACGGATTTGTCGGCTGTTCAGGCCTATGTTACTCAAGATGGTCAAAGACAGGAAAGCTTACAGCGCTATACTCGTGAGGAGAGCGCGAGACAAGCAAGAGCAGTTCGTGAGCAGATATCCAGAGATTATGTAGGGAAATCAAGCTATCAAGAAGACGTGGAGGGGATTCATCGGAGAATTGAAGGAGTTAAAACGAGTGCGAATAGAGAAATAACTAGCCAAATAGCTAGCTATCGTCAATCTGCCGACGGGACATTTAGGGATATTTCAAGCCAAATAACAACTTATAAGCAGGATATGACCAGGAACATTGCGAACCTATCCCATCAACTGGCAGGTAAGGTAGAGACTACTGACTTCCAGCGTGTTAAGGAAACCAGTGAACTTTACGAGCGGATTTTGGGCAATACTGAAAATGGAATTGCGGATAAGGTTGCTCGCATGGCTCTGACCAATCAACTGTTTCAGGTTGAGGTTGGGAAATATAGTGTAAGCGGCCCTAACCTCATTAAGAATAGTGATTTTAAAAATGGTACGAATAAATGGGTCTCAACTCAAAATTTAGGAAGATTGGTTAAGCATAGCTTTTATCACAACGGGCAGAAAGACCTTATGCGTTTAAGTAATGCAACTAAAAACAAAAACTTTTTGTCTAGTCACCGTTTTAATCTTGAACGAAATACTGACTATGTACTGAATTTTAGAGGATTTAACAACAGTGCTCTAGCAAGCTATGATGTTTATATTTTGGGACGAAGAGCAGGCGAGAGCGATGGATTCACAATCTTTAAGAAAGTTGTTAGCAGCAAGAAACTATCTACCTCTAGATGCGAAGATGTCTCAGTAACTTTTAATTCCGGAGAAATGGATAATGCTTACATTCGTTTTGAGAACAATGGCTCATCATCAGGAACAGCTGATTTGTATATTACAGAAGTTGACTTGTACAAAGGTTATAAACCTAGAACATGGCAACCACATCCAGAAGATGCAGTCGCAGATGCGAATAAGAAGCTTGAAGC
The DNA here is from genome assembly GCF_013276425.1 of Streptococcus sp. 3874. NCBI lineage: Bacteria > Bacillati > Bacillota > Bacilli > Lactobacillales > Streptococcaceae > Streptococcus > Streptococcus sp. 3874. Next base: position 21,584 of record NZ_VMLA01000024.1, read on the forward strand.
AACGCAAACAAAAATGACTCAACTAGCTGGCTCCTGGTTGGTTCAAAACATCAACAGTGCAGGTGATTTGATTTCGGGTATCAATCTAGGAGCCAATGGACATAACCGCTTTGTTGGGAAATTAACCCATATAACAGGCGAGACCCTGATTGACAGAGCAGTCATCAAGTCTGCCATGGTTGATAAGTTGAAGACAGCTAATTTTGAATCAGGTTCAGTAACGACAGCTGTTTTAGCTGCCGAAGCGGTCACAGCTGATAAGGTAAAGTTTGATCATGCCTTTATTCGAAAACTTATTGCCAACGACGCCTTTATTGGAGAACTAACTTCTAAACGTATCTTTGCGACTAAGATTGAATCAGTTGTGAATCGCTCGACTTTCTTAGAAGCTTATCAGGGTCAAATAGGAGGGTTTACAATTGGTCGTTTTGCTCAAGGAAGAGGTCGCTGGATTTCTGGTGTCAACCAATTCTCGGTCGGCATGGGAAACGGCGAAGGCGGAAGCTACAATGGCGAAAATACCGCATTTTGGGCGAACTGGGGTTACAATTGGAACAGTCCTGGCCCCAATGCTTGGTATGTGACAACGTTAGGAAACATGCATTGCCGAAACGGAGCAAATTTCCACGGTAGGGTTGACTTTTCGGATAGATCAAGAGTGAATTTTTATAGTCAACCGTCGTTTTCAAATGGAGCAGTGATAAATGGTAGTTTGAGGGTGTCTGGTCGTATCACTTATAGTGGCGGTGAGTGGCTTTACTCACCTATATATAATAAATTATGGAAAGATACTTCACAAGGAGGTACCTGGCTATATTTGAATAGACAAGGTAACGGAGGTAGCGACTGGATTGAGATGAATAAAAGAATCTCAGACCGTCGCTATAAATCAAATATTCAAGACAGTCAAGTATCTGGTCTAGATGTCATCGAAAAGCTGAAGACTTACAGCTATCGTAAAGAATACGATGGCCAAATTGAGGATATCTCATGTGGTATCATGGCTCAGGATGTCCAGAAATATGCCCCTGAAGCATTCTATGAGAATCCTGACGGTGCATATTCATATCGCACATTTGAATTGGTGCCTTACTTAATCAAGGCCATTCAAGAATTAAATCAAAAAATAGAAAAAATGGAGAACAGACATGGATAATCACACAATCGACAAGCTAGTCGCTGAGTCACTCGTCGACCGTTTGGCTGATATCGAATTGAACTATGCGCATTTAAATGTACACCATAGGCTGGCTTTGGCTGAATTACAGGCCTTTAAGGCGGTGCTGGAATATGACCCAGCGCTTAAAGAACTTTTTGACGAAACGCAAGCTAAAATGAAAGGAAATAAGGAATGAATTACGAAGTAGCAATTAATCCCTACTTGAAAGGTGGGGAAAATGTAACAGTTGTCGCAATCAAGATGGAAAACAAGGGGCGCTATTCTTATGAGCAGTGCGAATTGCCAGGTGACCACACACAGGATAGTGAGGACGCCCTTATCCAAGCGGTTTTGGAATTGGTTCGCACCGAACTGGACCCGACTAGTGCCATTGTCAAAAACCAAGAACAATTGGCTAAGACGACGGAAGCGCTGGAGAGAGCCAACCAGCTCATGGATGGCATGCAGAAGGTCAATCTCCAGAATGCTCAGGATATTGAGGATATCTTAGCGCGATTGGAGGAGCTGGAAGCTCAAGGAGAGTCTGACCAGGAGGAGACCGACGAGGACACCCCTCAGGTTACGGACACAGAAAACCAAGCTGAAGAAGCACAACCAACCCCAGCGGTAGAAGATAAGAAAGAAAGCGAGAAAGAAGATGACATTTCTGAAACGACAAACCAAGAGAGCCCTAGTGAAGACAATGGAGGTAGCAGCAATGAGTAAGATTACACTAGATCAAGCAAAAATCGACATGTACATCAACCTACTGGAACGTGGAGCAGTTGACTTTTCATGGGTACATAAACGCTGGAAAGACCGTGTGCGCAAGGAATTGAAGCGACGTGGTTTGAGCCATCTGGCAAACTAGCGAGGTGTTTATGACAGAGATTGAGCACTTATTGATTCGGTTTCTCTTTTCTCTGATTCCTGTGGTTGTCTTGTACTTTTCCATGAAGGACAGGGCAACCAAGCAGGAAAATCGCATGACAGCCATAGAAAAAGACATTGAGAACTTACGCGAATTTCGAATGTCGGCTAACAAAAGATTGGATAACCATGACGAACAAAATAAGGCTATTCTGGTGCTGGCTGAACAGGTCAAATCGCTAGGTGAAGATGTGAGAGAACTGAAAACCTTGATACAAAGTAAACAGTAAAGAAAGAGGTGCAGAATGGTCTGTAATCTCAATATGACCAATTTGCGGCAAATTGACGGTGGGCACCTGATTAAGCAAGGGGACTTGGCTTCCACCTTTGGTTTTGCCCTCTTAGACGAAGATTACCAAGTCATCTCCTCTCTGGAAGGGAAGGAGGCACTGATCAGTCTGACCAAGGAGGGCTACCAGTGGAAGAAGCAGGTAACCGTTACCGGTCAAGGTGTGAGTTTTCATCTGGACGCTATCTTGCCCATTGGGAGTTATCGCTTGGAAATCACGGCTGGAGGCTATGTTTTCCCCAGTGATAAATCTGTCCATATCAAGATAGTGGCCTCAGATAAAGAATTGGTCACAGAGGAAGTCCATGCTTTAAAAGAGCTGGATATCGCAGAAGAAGTAAAAAAACAGCTTGCAGGTAGAACTGTAGGCGAGAGCCTAGTAGGTCAGGAATTGCCAGACCTACTCTTTTATTACAATTTAGGAAAGGTGTAACACAAAATGGATACTACAAAATTAACAGCATTTGCGCAGGCAGTGGGGGAAGATAACAAAAAGGTAAACGAAGAGCTGAAAACGAAAGTCAGCACGTCTGACATGAACCAAGCAATCTCTCAAGCTAAATCAGAGGTCAAGGCTGAAATCTTGGGTGAAGGAACGCCTGAGAATTTGGACACACTGAAAGAAATCGCGGAAAAAATCACAAGTATGGGACAAGATGAAAATAGCGCACTTCTTGGCAAAGTAACTGAAGTCAGCGGACGTGTAGACCAGATTGCCAATGTTGACTTGGTCGCAACCTATAACGCAGCGAAAGCGTGAGTGCTATGAGTAACCTTGAAAATCTAGCAAGAGCAATCGGTGAGGATGTCAAGGCTATCAAAGAAGACTCAGAGCTAAAGGATAGGGAGGTTAAGAAAAGACTGGACACCCTTGAGAGTAGACCGAAAGTCCATCCAGAAACCCTCGTTACAAAAGCGGAGCTGGAAGAGAAAGGCTACTTGACCTCCCACCAAGACTTGTCTACTTATGCCCAAAAATGGGAGTTGTACAATGATATCCCCATCAAGGCTAGGATTTCCGCCTTAGAAAATCGTCCATCATTCGATACGCTGACACCGACTCAACGGGATAGCTTAAAAGGGGATAATGGGCATAGTTTGAATGCCAGCGTTCGTATTGAGGGTTCTTATAAGAATGGCTCTACTAGCCGATTGAATTTGTTTGCGGATGTATTCTACGATGGCGAAGCAGTCACGAGCGGCTATACTCTTGATTATTACTACCGTGGTTTTGGCTATACAAACTGGCGTTCTTTGAGAAATCAGACCCCTGATTCAGCAGGAAAATTTGGCACATGGAGTGCTTCTCAGCGTTCTGGTGGTTGGTTTGAAGTTCGCATTGAAGTGAATTACAGAGGATTGAGAGCCTCTGCTTTTACCCATTTGGATAATGTCAACGATGGTGAACAAGGGCGAAGTGGAGTTCCAGGTCAGAACATTGTCAATCAGAACGGTTCGCAGGCACTCAACTATTGGGCCGGTACGCAAGAGCAGTACGATGCTATTACTACCAAAGACCCTCACACGATTTACGATATTTTTAAGTAGGTGAAGCTATGAGAGATAGAGTAAGAATCATGTTAGGAAGTAGAGAGATTGTCAAGCGCTATATTGGCGATAGGTTGGTGTGGTCGAGTGGACCGTCATTATTATTGGAAGTGTTAAACACAAGAATGTGGCAGTACTGGGGTGGGTACAATATTGATATTAAAGGTAATGATATTAAGGTTGCTGCTATACGATATGTACAACTCAATAATAGCAAATTAATAAGAATTCAGGCTGATATGTATAACCGAGGAGTCATATATCTAACTGGTACAAACTTAAGGGAGTATATAGGTACCGTTAATGTTAAGTTTTATAGAGAATAGAAAGGAAACAACACATGACACAATTTAATGAATTTATTATCGCTTTTGCGACAGGCTTTTTAGCAGTAGCAGTAGGCAGTATCGTGAAAATGGTGAAAGACTATCTTTTGCGAAAAGGTGGAGAGAAAGCGGTAATCATCGCTGAAATCCTAGCCAAGAACGCAGTTCATGCCGTGGAGCAGGTGGCTGCTGCGACAGGTTATAAAGGTGATGAAAAATTGGCACAGGCTCGCACTAAAATCCGGGCAGTGCTGACCAAATATAAGATCAGCATGACCGATAAGGACTTGGATACCTTTGTGGAGTCCGCAGTGAAGCAGATGAACGATGCTTGGAGGGAGTAGAGATGGATATCGATACAAGCAGACTACGTACAGGCTTGCCCCAGGTTGGGGTACAGCCTTACCGACAAGTACATGCCCACTCAACAGGCAACCGCAACTCAACCGCTCAAAATGAGGCAGACTACCACTACAGAAAGAACCCTGAGCTTGGTTTCTTCTCTCATGTGGTTGGTAACGGTCGTGTCATGCAAGTAGGCCCTGTAAACAAGGGCTCTTGGGATGTAGGCGGCGGTTGGAATGCGGAAAGCTATGCGGCAGTTGAATTGATTGAAAGCCATTCAACTAAAGAAGAGTTCATGACAGACTACCGTCTCTATATCGAACTCTTACGCAATCTAGCAGATGAAGCAGGTTTGCCGAAAACGCTTGATACAAGCAGTTTGGAAGGTATCAAAACACATGAATACTGTACCAATAACCAACCAGACAATTATTCAGACCACGTTGACCCGTATCCTTATCTTGCCAAATGGGGCATTAGCCGTGAACAGTTCAAGCAGGATATTGAAAGTGGCTTGACAATTGAAACAGGTTGGAAGAAGAACGATACAGGCTATTGGTATGTACACTCAGACGGCTCTTATCCAAAAGACAAGTTTGAGAAAGTCAACGGAACCTGGTATTACTTCGACGGCTCAGGCTACATGCTTGCGAACCGCTGGAAGAAGCACACAGATGG
>NZ_VMLA01000025.1:0-12721 GCF_013276425.1 Streptococcus sp. 3874
GTTACCGACTTCGTCAGTTCTATCTACAACCTCAAAGCAGTGCTTTGAGCAACCTACGGCTAGCTTCTTAGTTTGCTCTTTGATTTTCATTGAGTATGAATTGAACTTCCTATCTATTTTCTATAAATCCTAAAGGCTATAATACTTTCAATCCTTGACATTTTGTGATATCATGTAGAGGTAATGAAAGGAGAGAAAATGTCTGCAATAGAACGTATTACAAAAGCTGCTCACTTAATTGATATGAACGATATTATCCGCGAGGGGAACCCAACTCTACGCGCAGTTGCTGAGGAAGTTACTTTCCCCTTATCTGATCAGGAAATCATCCTTGGCGAAAAGATGATGCAATTCCTTAAACATTCCCAAGATCCTGTCATGGCTGAAAAATTGGGACTCCGCGGTGGGGTTGGACTGGCTGCTCCTCAATTGGATATCTCAAAACGCATTATCGCTGTTTTGGTACCTAATATTGTTGAAGAAGGCGAAACTCCGCAGGAAGCCTACGACTTGCAAGCCATTATGTACAATCCAAAAATCGTCTCTCACTCTGTTCAAGACGCTGCTCTTGGTGAAGGAGAAGGTTGCCTGTCTGTAGACCGCAACGTGCCTGGCTATGTTGTTCGCCATGCCCGCGTTACTGTTGACTACTTTGACAAAGATGGAGAAAAACACCGTATCAAACTCAAAGGCTACAACTCCATTGTTGTTCAGCATGAAATTGACCACATTAACGGTATCATGTTTTACGATCGTATCAATGAAAAAGACCCATTTGCAGTTAAAGATGGTTTACTGATTCTAGAATAAAGAAAATCCCGTTGCAAGACGGGGTTTTGTGTTATAATAGAGGCATGAAAACAAATGATATTGTCTATGGCGTCCACGCCGTTACCGAAGCCCTCCTTGCAAATACTGGAAACAAACTCTACCTCCAAGAAAATCTCCGAGGTAAGAATCTTGAGAAAGTCAAGGAACTGGCTACAGAAAAGAAGGTGTCCATTTCTTGGACCTCAAAAAAATCCCTCTCTGAGATGACTGAAGGTGCTGTCCACCAAGGTTTTGTTTTACGAGTGTCCGAATTTGCCTATAGCGAGCTAGATCACATCCTTTCCAAAACACGCCAAGAAGAAAATCCTTTGCTATTGATTCTGGATGGTTTGACTGACCCTCACAACCTAGGATCCATCCTGAGAACAGCCGATGCGACCAATGTTTCAGGTGTCATCATTCCCAAGCACCGTGCTGTAGGTGTTACCCCCGTCGTTGCCAAAACGGCCACAGGTGCTATCGAGCACGTTCCCATCGCCCGAGTGACCAATCTGAGCCAAACTCTGGACAAAGTCAAGGATGAAGGCTTCTGGACCTTTGGAACGGATATGAACGGTACTCCTTGCCATAAGTGGAATACAAAAGGGAAAATCGCCCTCATCATCGGAAATGAAGGAAAAGGCATCTCTAGCAACATTAAAAAACAGGTCGATGAAATGATTACCATTCCCATGAATGGCCATGTTCAAAGCCTTAATGCCAGTGTTGCTGCGGCCATTCTCATGTACGAAGTTTTCCGAAACAGACTATAAAAAAGTTTCCAGTCATCTGATTGGAAACTTTTTTATGATTAACTATGTTCTGTGATAAATTTATAGGCTTCTTGACCAGCGATAGCTCCATCTCCAACCGCTGTTGTTACTTGGCGAAGGTCTTTCTGGCGAACATCTCCAACTGCAAAGATACCGTCAACTGCAGTTTTCATGTGGTTATCTGTCACAATCCAGCCTGCCTGATCTTGGATATTCAATTCTTTAACAAAATCGCTAAGAGGGTCCAATCCAACATAGATAAAGACGCCACCGAAGGCTTGTTCTGTCACTTGACCTGTTTTCACATTTTCAAATACGACAGATTCTACTCGGTTTTCACCCTTGATTTCCTTCACTACAGAATCCCAGATAAAGCTGATTTTCTCATTCGCAAAGGCGCGGTCTTGTAAAACCTTTTGAGCACGAAGTTGGTCACGACGGTGAACAATGGTAACAGTCTTAGCAAAACGAGTCAAGAAGAGGGCTTCTTCAACAGCTGAATCTCCACCACCAACTACCAACAAATCTTGGTCACGGAAGAAAGCACCATCACACACAGCACAGTAAGAAACACCACGACTGTTCAGTTCTTCTTCTCCAGGTACTCCCAAAGGACGGTGTTTAGAACCAGTTGCTACGATAACGGTACGAGTTTCATATGTTTGGTCGTCAGTCATCACTTTCTTAAAATCACCATGGTCTTCGACATTTTCAACATATCCATAAATGTGCTCAACACCGAGATTTTCAAGCGGTTCAAACATCTTTTCTGCCAATTCAGGTCCACTAACATTAGCATATCCTGGGTAATTTTCGATATCAGATGTATTATTCATCTGACCACCTGGCAGACCACCTTCAATCAAAGCTACTTTCAAATTGCTTCGAGCAGCATACAAGGCTGCAGTCATCCCTGCAGGTCCAGCACCGATAATAATAGTATCGTACATATAGTTTCCTTCTTTCTTGTTGTAACTATCTTTATTCTAACTCTTTCTTGTCAATCACGCAAGGATTATGCCTTGAAAACAAGAATTAAACTCATAACCGCAAAGGATAATACTGGAACAACCAAGACCCCAATCATAATCATATCATAGAGATGGGCTTGGCGAGCCTTGGCTGTCTTATCAACTCCCGACATGGCTCTCAGTCCAATCCAAATTCCTAAAAAAATCAGGACGAGGATGGTGGTTAAGATCAAACTCTCGAAATATAAAGAAAATAGTTGCAGTAGCATGATTTCTCTCATTTCTATCTTTTTTAAAGAGTAAACTCAGCTAGTCCAGCTAACTGAGTTTTTCTTTATCTATTATATCAAATATAAGTCCGTTTGTAACTAGCGAAGAATTCTTTTGTCCGCTCTTCTTTAGGATGGTGGATAATCTCATCTGGTGTTCCAGACTCGATGATTTTCCCCTTATCTAAGAAGAGAATCTTATCAGCCACTTGGGCTACAAAGGACATGTCATGACTGACCAAAATCATGGTCTGACCTGACTTAGCAGCATCTGCAATAGACTTCTCTACTTCACCGACCAATTCTGGGTCAAGGGCTGAAGTTGGTTCATCTAAGAGCAAGACATCTGGTTTCATAGCAAGCGCACGCGCCAAGGCAACCCGTTGCTTTTGTCCACCTGATAAATGGCGAGGGTAATGGTTTTCACGATCAGAAAGCCCAACCTTAGCCAACTCTTCCTTGGCAATCTTAGTCGCTTCTTGGTCAGATAATTTCTTGACAACAACCAAGCCTTCTTTCACATTATCAAGTGCTGTACGGCGCTCAAACAAATTAAACTGCTGAAATACCATAGATAACTTGCGACGTAGGGCAAGGATTTCTTCTTGAGTGATTTTAGAAAAATCAACCGAGAAATCATCAATCTGAATCGAGCCACTATCAGGTGTTTCAAGATAATTGAGACTGCGAAGAAAGGTTGATTTTCCAGCTCCTGAAGAACCAATCAAGGCTACAACTTCCCCTTTTTGAATATCCAAGTCCAGATGATCCAAGACAGTCTGTCCTGAAAAGGATTTGCTTAAATTCGAAATCTTAATCATTAACGAAGGTCTCCTTTCACATCTGTTTGCACTGTATCTGGTGCAGAAATAGCCATTTTTCTCTCGATGAAACGACCAAGGCTCTCAATTCCGATATTGACTACCCAATAAACAAGAGCAACGGAGATGAAGCGCTCAAAATAACGATAATCGGCACCACCCAAAATCTGAGCTTGGGCAAAGACTTCCACAACACCCGCACTAAAGGCTAGGGAAGTTCCCTTGGTCAAGCCGATGAGGGAGTTAATCAAGGTTGGAGTTGCCACAACTGCTGCATTTGGAATAATCACTCGTCGATAAACTTGCGCTCGGGTCATACCCAGACTGCGTGCCGCCTCAATCTCACCAGGGTTAACTGAGAGAATGGCTGCACGAATGGTTTCACTAGCATAAGCTGCCTCATTAAAGGCAAAGGCGACAATCGCAAAAGCAGCGGCTGGAATCGCATTGATATTGAGACCAGTTCCCCATTGCTGATTGAGAGCTTTCAAAGCCAAAGGAATTCCGTAGTAGGTCAACATGAGCTGCACTAAAATCGGTGTCCCTTTTAAGAAACTAACAAAGAAGGCCTGCAAGGGATATAAAATCTTGACACGATTGATCTTCACAATGGCAAAAAGAAGCGCCAAAACCAAGCCAAAAAAGGCACCACCAATTGTCAACATAATCGTTGTTGGAAGTTGTTGAACAATTCTCGGAATTCCATCAAAGACCGAACGCAAGCTAAAAAGCTTGCCATCCGGAATCAATTGCATCAAGTTTTGATACCAATCTGATGCTAAAATCGTTGTAACATTCATAAAAACATCCTCTCCTGATAATGATTCATTCTACCATACTTCTGCCGTCAATGAAATTATTTGCTACGGTCAGATACAGTCTTTGTCTACCTACTAGTTTATCATACTTTAAAACAGGGAGGTTATATATTTTATCTATCAGAGAGATAAGTAAAAACTATTTCAATCCCAATTCTTCATAAGGTTTTCGATAACCGATTTGTTTAACAGTTCCATTTTCTACTAAAATTGGCCGTTTTAACAACATGCCGTCGCTTGCTAGCAACTCAGCTGCTTCTTGGTTTGACAGACTTCCTACCTTATCTTTTAACCCTAATTCACGGTATTTGATTCCACTGGTGTTAAAAAATTGCTTCAATTCAAACCCTGAGGTTTCCAGCCAGTTTAAAATAACTTCTTGGCTAGGTGTTTCTTCGGCGATATGGACGGCTTTGTAGTCCACACCGAGTTGGTTTAATTCTTGTTTTGCTTTTTTACAAGTTGAACATTTTGGGTATTCGATAAATTCTAACATGTCTTTCACTTTCTATTATTTATATCTTTAAAATCTGCGCCTTCATACTCCAAGAGCCAGGCTTTCTTTTCCACTCCTGCGGCATAACCAGTCAGACGCTTGCCTGCTCCCAGCACACGGTGACAAGGTACTAGAATAGACCAAGGATTGCGTCCTACCGCTCCACCAATTGCTTGAGCAGAAGGCACTTGCAGGTCTTGGGCTATTTGCCCATATGTCACTGTCTGACCATAAGGAATTCCCTGTAAATAGTCCCAAACTCGCTTTTCAAAATCCGTTCCAATTGGAGCCAAGGGCAAGTCGGATAAATCCTTAGGCTTGCCTTTAAAGTAAGCATCTAAGCAAGTAATAACTGGGTCTAAAATGGGATGACTAACAACTGCTTCTATCGTCTCATCTCCTAGTCCCCTCTCAAAATGCTTCTGCTCCTGAACCCAAATTCCATACAAATAATGGTCATCAGCTACGAGAGAAAGGGAGCCAATCGGCGAAGAATAGAGCATTTTTACATACTTCTTTTGCATTATTTCTTTAATTTTTGATAGGCCAAGCGTTCGCCATCAACTGGAACCTTACCAACCTGTTTAAAACCGAGTTTTTCAAAAATATGCTGCATAGCTTTGTTTTCAGCATGCGTATCTGAGCGAAAATCTAGATAATCAAAACCTTCAATCAAGCCCTCTAAAAAGGTTTGAGCAACTCCCTGTCCCTGCACATCTGCTGCCACAGCAATACGGTGAAAGACTAGGTACTCTGACTCCCCAACTTGCCAGTTGCCTTCATAAATGGCTTCATAGGCTGCCTCTGGACTCTTGGTCACAGCAGCATAGGCTAGTAGTTCTCCCTCTTCCAAGGCTACATAGGCTTGACCTGAGATAATATCTTCAATAATAATATCAGCATTTGGATAACCATTTTGCCACTGGTCACTACCAGCATCCGCTAAACATTTTTTAGCATCCTCCATCACTTGCATGATGTCATCTACTTCATTTGGAAAAGCTAAACGAATCTCCATCTTTTCTCCTCATTTCTGACTAGTTTCTCCCATCCTAGCATAATTTAAGTCTTTCTACAAGCAGTTAAAACTTGACTTTCTGTTTTTGTTATTTTATAATCTAGTTATTAAAACTAGATAAAAAGGAGTTGAAAATGAAAACTACCTTTTCCTACCCAAAATGGGCAGAAATTCCAAATATTGACCTCTATCTGGACCAGGTTTTACTCTATGTCAATCAGGTCTGTGCCCCTATCTCTCCTGATAAAGACAAAGGCCTGACAGCATCTATGGTTAACAATTATGTCAAACATGGTTACCTGACAAAACCTGACAAGAAAAAATACCAACGTCAACAGATTGCCCGTCTGATTGCTATCACAACCCTCAAGTCTGTATTTTCGATTCAAGAAATCGCTCAGACACTGAATACTCTACAAAGTCAAGCAAGTTCAGAGCAACTCTACGATGCTTTTGTGAACTACATGAACCAAGGAATTGACCCAGCTAACCCTATCATCCAAACCAGCTGCCAAACCGTTAAACTCTATCATCAAACCCTAGCCTTAATCCATCATACTCAAGAGGAGGTAATCCAATGAACACTAGTCTTAAACTCAGCAAACAACTCAGTTTCGGAGAAGAGATTGCTAATAGTGTGACCCATGCTGTGGGTGCAGTCATCATGCTCATCTTACTCCCTATTTCATCCACCTATAGTTACGAAGCACATGGCTTTTTATCCTCTATCGGCGTTTCCATTTTCGTTATCAGTCTCTTTCTCATGTTCCTCTCATCCACCATTTACCACTCTATGGCCTATGGTTCGACCCACAAATACGTCTTGAGAATTATTGACCATTCTATGATTTATGTGGCTATCGCAGGCTCTTATACGCCAGTCGTCTTAACCTTGATGAATAACTGGTTTGGCTATCTGATTATTGCTATCCAATGGGGAACGACCATCTTTGGTATTCTCTATAAAATCCTTGCTAAAAAAGTCAATGAAAAATTTAGCCTTGCTCTTTACCTGATTATGGGCTGGTTGGTTCTGGCTATCATTCCTGCCATTATCAGTCAAACGACACCAATTTTCTGGAGTCTCATGGTAACTGGCGGACTCTCTTATACAGTTGGGGCTGGATTTTACGCCAAGAAAAAACCTTATTTCCACATGATTTGGCATCTCTTTATCCTAGCTGCGTCCGCACTCCAATACATCGCCATTGTTTATTACATGTAAAACTCTAAGCAGGCAGAGCCTGCTTAGAGTTTTATAATCGAATTTCCTAAAGAGGAAGCAATATGAAAGCCGTCATTGCTTGTGCTCATAAGATCTTCAGAATCATTTACAAACTACTCTCCACCAAGCATACTTATCAAAAAGAAAAGGCGCTAGGACTGAGGAAACATTTCTAACGCAAAAACTAAAAAAATTTCAATTATAGTATAGCACAGGAAGTGATTTTTTGCGCTTTTTTACTATCTTTTTTCTTCACATATATTTATAAAGTACTGGTGCAAGCTTACATCATCAGTCAATTCAGGATGAAAAGAAGTTACCAACATATTTTTTTCTTGGGCTGCAACGATTTGATTATTCACTGTTGCTAGAATTTCTACATCTTCTCCAACACTGCTGATAATTGGACCACGGATAAAGGTCATTGGAATCTGACCAACTCCCTTACATTCTGCTTCCGTATAGAAACTTCCTAATTGGCGCCCATAGGCATTGCGCTCGACCACCATATCCATAGTTCCTAGATGACTCTCTTTCTGAGAAGTAATTTCCTTAGCCAGCAAAATCAAGCCTGCACAGGTTCCAAAGACTGGTAAACCAGATAAAATAGCTTCTCTTATAGGAGTCATCATATGTTGATCTCGTAAGAGCTTGCCCATGGTTGTAGACTCACCACCAGGCAAAATCAAACCCGACAAGTCACTCTGAGATTTCTGAAAATCCTCTAAATTTCTGATTTCAACACTCTCGACTCCTAATTTTTCTAGCACTTTTACATGTTCTGCAAAGGCACCTTGCAAGGCCAATATTCCGATTTTCATCTATTTTCCTCTCTCTGCCATGAGAATTTGGATTTCATTTTCATTGATACCAACCATGGCTTCTCCTAAATCTTCAGAGATTTGAGCTAGGATTTGAGGATTACGGAAGTTAGTCACAGCCTTAACAATGGCACTCGCTCGTTTAACAGGATCTCCTGACTTGAAAATACCTGAACCGACAAATACACCCTCTGCCCCTAATTGCATCATAAGTGCAGCATCTGCTGGCGTTGCAACGCCTCCAGCTGCGAAGTTTACAACTGGCAATTTCCCATGTTCATGGACGTATTGAACCAATTCTACAGGGACTTGCAATTCCTTGGCAGCAACATAAAGTTCGTCCTCGCGTAGGTTTTGAATACGGCGAATTTCCTGATTCATCATACGCATATGGCGAACAGCTTGGACAATATCTCCTGTACCCGGTTCTCCTTTAGTACGAATCATGGAAGCACCTTCAGCGATACGACGCAAGGCTTCCCCCAAGTCCTTAGCTCCACAGACAAAAGGTACTTGAAATTCTTTCTTGTCCACATGGAAACGATCGTCAGCTGGAGATAAAACTTCACTCTCATCGATATAGTCAATCTCAATAGCCTCTAAAATCTGAGCTTCAACAAAATGCCCGATTCTAACCTTAGCCATCACTGGAATGCTAACCGCTTCTTGGATTTCCTTAATCATCTTTGGATCACTCATACGGGAAACACCACCAGCTGCACGAATATCAGCTGGAATCCGCTCCAAAGCCATAACAGCAGCCGCACCAGCAGCCTCTGCAATACGAGCCTGTTCAGGATTTTGAACGTCCATGATAACCCCACCTTTGAGCATCTGTGCCAAATTTTTATTTAATTCATAACGATTTTCAGTCATTTGTTTTATCCTCATCATTTATATTGGTAGCTACCATTTCATTTTAAAATAGAACAGAGTGAATCACAAGATAAAAAAAGAAGAATTGTGTGGGTACAGATTGAATCGAGTAGGGGCTAAGACTAGTCCCTCTCACACCACCGTAGGTGCCGTTCGGCATAGGGCAGTTCAACTAATACTCATATCTATTTTCAAAAAGCATTCTGGTTCATTCTCTTTTAACGATGGACTTTACAACACTCCTCTCTAATCCTTGTATGATCTCTTGAAATGTATCAATGCCAGCTTCCAAGGTTTGAAATGCTTTATTCTGGAAGCCACCTTCACCAAGCTCTTTCTGCATCTGTTCAATAGGATTCATCTCTGGCCTGTATGGGGGAATAAAGGGAAAGCCAATATGATTTGGAATAGTTAAGCTACTTGATGGATGCCCTAGGGCATGATCCATGACTAGTAAAATAAAATCAGTTGGATAGGCCTGTGACAGTTCTTGTAAACAAGCTTTCCTCCATTCAGTATGGCATCCTCCGGCAAGCAGGAAAAAGGATGCTCCTCTATAAGCATCAACAGCTCTCTAACAGTAAGAGAATTCATGCACGGAATGACTATGGACAGGAGGACCTATTCCTTTAGGTGGCTAACAAGATCCTAGTTTACTGCCTATCCGAAACCAGCCTCATCTTTGATGCATGAACCCAAGCTTACGAAAGCATCTACTATCTTTAAAGCGTTTTCTTACCTTCTTGAATAGAGATGGGATGTTTAGACGCGGCAATGGTTTGAGCGCCTGCTTTCTTAGGATCTAGGGCAACAGTGCGCCAGCTATGTCGCTTCAACAGTTGACAGAAAGCATCACCTGTGTAGGAACGACTAATCTCCTTTTGATAGGACTGAAGAAATGGAGTATCACTAAACCTCCTGAGAAACAATCTCTAGAACACTTGTCCTACAACGGCCTGTATATCCTAGTCCGGTACGTTATAAGCAATGAATTCATTTTTATTACAATTCAATCTAGATTTTGCAGGAAATCTACTGTAACAACTTCCTCTTCCTCTGAAGTTTTCAAATGACCGGAAAACTATCTATTCCTTGACTGTCATATAAACGTGGTTACAACCACCACGTCTTTCTTGAAGGAGAGAGTCCGAACCTAACTCCTCATCCTTCTTTAAATTTCACCAAACTACAGTCTAGACGCTCTATCATCTCTTGATAGGATTTTCCCATCAAACAAAGCAGAACGATTGGAAGACTTTGTGTTAGAGGCTTAGTAAGGTCTTTAAAGAGAAAGGTGATTTCTTGTTTAGCTAATTTCATGTTACTATCGTACAATGCTTTTTGAAGTATGTCTAGTATTAACCACTCTTTTCATCACCCCACTACAAGTTGATAAAGAGCCACAAAACTTCAAGACTTTTCTAAGTATTTTCGATATAAGCATTAAATATATTTCAGAAAAAGCAACATTAACCTCCCTTATACTCAATGAAAATCAAAGAGCAAACTAGGAAGCTAGCCGCAAGCTGTACTTGAGTACGGTAAGGCGACGCTGACGCGGTTTGAATTTGATTTTCGAAGAGTATTAACTGAAACAAACTCAAGTTCACTAAATTGGTTAATAATTCTTTTCAAGTCTTTATCTGCTTTTTTCTCTGACACATCATATTCAGATGTTAATTTTCTCAATAAGTGGTCATATGAAATTGAAGTATCAATTTTAGACCATATAAAAAGATTTCTCTCTCCATCACTTATAACATTGATTTTACTTCGAGTATCCTTTAAATTATCATTAATATCAATTCCATTAATTGTAATTTCTCCTGAATCTTGTTTTAGAAGCGTTGTCATCATTTTTATTAAGGTTGTTTTGCCTGCCCCATTTTCTCCTAAAACTCCAATTATTTTTCCTCTTGGAATTTTTAATGAAACATTATTAATAGCTTGCTTTTTCTTTTTAGTAAATTAATCTTCGTTTTTGTAAGATAACTTTTAGATACATTTTTTACTTCTAACATCGGAATTCTCCTAAATTGTTAAATATTCGATCACTTTCTTCTCCACCTTTTTATAGCTGAGCAAGCCAATCACAATAAAAACTAATGAGAGAAGTAAAACTTTAAAAATCAATAGACATAGTTGAAGCGATTCCAAATCTCCAGAAGATATTAGTCTAACTATCTCTAAGCCATAAGTAATTGGTAATAAATCACCAACACATTTTAGAAAATCAAGAAGCACTGTCCTAGGAAATGTAACACCAGATACTAAAAATATCAAAATAAATAACGTATTCTGACTTATAAATGTATCTCTTAACCAGAGCATTATGTTAGCAACAAAAACACTCATAGAAAATGATATTAAAACAATAACAACATAACTCAACAGCCAATAGGATATTGGAGTTGCCATGAACTTTGCACCGAGCAAAATAGAAATAATAAAAAGTGAACAAAACTCCATAAAAGTTCTTCCAAGCTGTTCAATGAACACGCCTATATAATAGCTGAAAATACTATATGGAGTTATAAATAAGCTTTCCAAGGTTCCCTCTCGGACCTCAACCATCAATGAACGCCCTACATTCATCAAAATAGCAACAGCAACATTGTAGTAAAGCATCCCAGCAGCAGCGAAAGTAAAATAATCAATCACTTCTACTTGACTAACTACTAATTTGTTATTAAAAAGATAATGAGCAATTAACCAATACCCTAAAAGCTGAAAAATGGCATCTAACAATCGATTCAGGAATAGAGCTACTGGAAAAAATCTAGTATACATTTGCAAATTTCTAATTATTAATGCCTTAATCAACTTTCGATAATCTCCATTTCTACTCTTTTATAATCGTGCCAATCTCACCTCCTGATAAAAGAAGTGCATTCGCATCATCAGTATCAATATGCATTTCCAATCTATATTTATCACTCACTCTGCAATGAACATCATGCAAAGTAGCACTTTTTTCGCTTTTTACTTCAACAGAAACTATATCTCCATTTTTAAGACCCATTTCCTCAGCTTCTTCTGTGGCAAAGTGAATATGTCTATTAGCAATAATGCACCCTTCATCTAAATTAACTCTTCCATTAGGTCCTATAATGGTAATCGGTGAAGAGTTTTCAATCTCACTCGAAGTACGTACTGGTGGAGTTATCTTTAATAATCTAGAATCTGTTTTAGAAACCTCAACTTGTGTATAAGGACGAATTGGTCCTAATACCCTGACACGATTAATCTCGCCAGATGCCGACTGAATTGTAACCTGTTCTTCAGCAGCAAATTCACCAGGCTGATACAAATCTTTTAACTTGTTTAGTTGGTATCCTTCACCAAATAAAATATCTAAATGTTCCCTCTTTAAATGAACATGTCTAGCAGAAATGTTAATGATTACTTGATTAATTTCCATGATAATTTATCTCCTTTTCCTATTTATAATACCATATTTTTTTCTGATTCATTATACTCAAAATGAATCAAAGCCTCTTTATTCAGATACATACCCTCTTCATTGAGTAAATGATTCAAATCAGAGTTCCATTGTGACGGTTTATCTCCTATACTTTCTAAGTTCTCAACAAAAGTATAGATATAAAAGTTTGTTGCTCTATATTTTTCACCTCCTATATTAAAATTTCTAAATAGGCTTATTGCTAATATTTTATAGTTGCTTAGTTTCAAACAAGCATGTTATAATAAAGCTATGCATGTAGTACAGATTTTAAACAGCGAGCATTAGATTACATCAAAGAGGGGCACAGCCATGTCGAGGCAGCCAAGGTTTTTGATGTCGGCGTCAGAACTCTCTTCA
>NZ_VMLA01000026.1:0-9114 GCF_013276425.1 Streptococcus sp. 3874
CTCTAAATTTTGGTATCATGCCAAATCCTCCTCCTTCACAAAGCTGCCATCAATCCAACGACCCTTGCGATCTTTGATTTCTTGGTATGCCAGTTCAAAACACTCTTCAAAATCATAACCTAGCGACTTGCTGATTGATTTTAGATGACCAATCAATAGAGTCAATGATTTTATACGTAAGGTCATAAGTTTCAGATGTTGTTCTGTTTGAATGTTGCTAATACATGTATTTGCGTACGCGAATGATGTCATAATATCGTTCTTTCTAACATTCTTCGACTCTTCAAAAATACTATCCAAATCCACTTTGCTCAACAATCCCAGACCGACAATCACGACTGCGCAATCTCCAATGCTATCCTTGGTCAGCTTCTCATTCTTCTTGAGATAGCCTGCGCACAACTCACCGAACTCTTCGCTAAGTTTTAATGACTGCTTGTCTAGTCGTCCACCGTTTTCTAAATCACGGTCAATAAACCATTGTTTGACTTTTTCTAGTGTGTTCATAGTAGTACCTCATCCCCTACTCTAATCTTCTCATACACGTCCTTAGTAACTACGAAAATGCCGTAGTCACGAATAGTAAGCGTGTATAACTTGCCGTGCCGCCCCTTCTCGACGACCTTACCAAAAATCTCAGCGCCTGCGTTATCTGCCTTGTAAATAACCATCGGGCGCTTTTCTTCTAGTTTTTTTATGTGGATACTCTGCCAGATGTTTAGTCCAGCAGATAGCAGAATCCAAATTGCGATAAAACGTTTCAATCTATGACCTCCTCCTTCAATTTAAGCTCAATCTCTAAGTAAAAGCTTTGATTAGGTATCTCCAGTATCGCTGTAGTGGTTTTACCATCAGAACCCACGATAACTTCTCCGATTGCCAAAACTAAGTCTCCAATTGTGCTATTTAGCGTAAGGCTCATCACTCCAACTCCTCATTATATTTTTCTACCAATTCATGCAACCACGACCAACGTTCGGTTTCTTCAACGATTTGGTCAACTTCCCTTTCTTGCAACCAAGCTGAGAAATTAACCACATTATCAATGTAGATTGTGTCGTAATCGCCCCAATCCCAAACAGTTAAATAAATTTCTGTTTCAGTTCCATTTTCATCTTCAACCGTTATTGAACCATTTTCAACCCACGCTGTACCAAAACACAATTCGCAAGTGCCAGTCTGTTCTTCTTGAAAATCTGAATGGTATTCTGTCACTTTATATTTCATCTTCCAACTCCTCCACTTTCCGTCTCAATTCTTTATTCTTTTTCTTCAACAAATCGCGCTCCAGCGCTCTAATCCGTCTCTTGCGTGCATCGCACGGTTTCGAATACTCGATTATCTTCTCTTCATTTTGCTCAATTGTACGTTTCAGTCCTTCGATTACTACCTGTTTATCGTAATTCATCGTCTAAAAATCTTTCAATAGCTTCTCTATAGGAGACTTCCGCCATACCGTCTAAGTCGTTCAGGGCTTCAATATAGTCTGGACGCCCTTGCCCATACTGCTTTTTCAAAAACTCAACAAAGAGATGAATTTCCTGATAGGTTACTCCAATCATATTTCTATCCTCCTATCAAATCCCATCAACTATCCTCTGCAATATCTCGTGATATTCGTAAATCTCCAGCTCAATCCTATAATTCTTATTTCCGGACTTGCCACCGTGCATGAACTCAGTCGATACTATCACGTTGTAATTATCATCTGTCCAAATCTTAGCGTCCGTCAAACCATCAAACAAAGCCTTGCTTGTGGGCGACCAGTTCGGTGGGTCATACTTCCGATTTGTCGGAGGATATATCCGAACCTTAACCTTGCAAGGTTTGTCCTCGCTGTAAGGTAAGCCAAAGTAATCTCTCAGTACATTCTTGCCCTCGTATTCGGCTAACTGCCGTAAGAACTTAGTTGTTTTAGCCTTTTGATGAAAGTGCGGTCTATCATTTGAGTTAATCATCTGCTTCCTGTTCAACTCAAATTTAAGAATCAATCTCTCCTGCATTCAACCTCCCTAGCCATCTAGCTTTTTCCACGCTTGCTATTGCAAGAATGTCATTAGCTAAATCAAAAGCTGTGTACCAATCCAGAACTCCTAACAAGTCCTTGTGCTCCTTTAATTCATCAACTAAGCTTTTCAGTCGTTCCAATGGGTTGCTTTCATACCCCAACAGATATCCAACGTTTACCCCGAGGTATTTAGCAAGTTGCTGGGCTTTTTCTGGTTTAATTTGGCTTTCTCCGTTTTCCCAGCGCGATAGAGTCTTTTCTGATATGCTCATTTCTTTTGCTATTTCCTTTTGAGATAGCTTTTTTGCTTGTTTTAATTCTTTTAGTCTGTTCATCAAAACACCTATTTAAAATGGCAAATCATCATCCGAAATATCCATCGGATTTGAATTTCTCGCAAAATTAGGTGCTTGCTGGTCGTGGTTATCAACTACTGGTTGACTACCATCTTTCTTAAATTCCATCAGCTGGAAATTCTCAGCAACCACTTCTGTCACATAGACACGTTGTCCTTGTTGGTTATCATAAGTCCGAGTCTGAATGCGTCCAGTGATTCCAATCAAAGCGCCTTTCTTAGCCCAGTTAGCAAGATTTTCAGCCTGCTTGCGCCACATAACGCAATTGATAAAATCAGCTTCACGCTCTCCATTCTCGCTTTTAAATGTGCGATTTACTGCAAGAGTAAACGTAGCGACTGCCACATTTGATTGTGTGTAGCGTAATTCTGCGTCTTTGGTCAAACGACCAACTAATACGACATTATTTATCATTTTCTAGTTTCCTTTCAATTTAGCAAGTAACATATCCGCATCTTCAATCTGCGACTGCTTAATCATCTTATAATCGACCACTCCAAGATGGTTCAAGAACCATTTAACGATAGAGCCATCCTCTTTGCCTTTTTCAACAGAAATAGCAGCAATTTCTTTCAGATAGTAGTTTGCTTTTTCAACTGAGATAACTGGGTCATTAGCTTTTTTAGCTTGTTGATTTTCAGCTTCGTTCATATCACTTGGATATTCGTCAACATCTTTCTCTCCGATTCCAAACAACCCCTGTAGTGCATATTTGCGAGCATAAGAACTAACCGCTCCTGTCCATTGTGGTACTTGCATTTGCTGGTTTCCTGTTTTAAACACAGGAACCTTATCCAATTCCGCAAAACCAACTGACTGAAATTGTTTATCTCCGTTTGATACAATAGCGGTTGATTTTACAAAAATACGTTCCCCTACACCAAACAAATCGTCTGATACAGTCAATTCCCAGTCGGTATTGATTTCTTTAAATTTTGTATAAATATCCTCAGCATTTCGGAAAGCGTAATTTACACCTTGTTTTTTCTTTTTTTCTAGTTGCATTCTCTTTTGCAATTCTGAAAAAGCTAATTTTGTCATATCCTAACTCCTATCTGATACTCAAGTTTTTATGCTCAACCAAACTTGCACCAATGATTTCAAGTCCCTTCTTCAAGTCCTCTTTCAAGCGTTTCTTATCCGCTTTCCAAGTTGCTACCTTGTAATATTCTGGCAAGACTGCTTCGTCTACCTCCACGGCTTGAGATTTTCTAAATGATACCTTGAAAAGTGGTGTATCAACACGTTCATGACCTGTCAGGCTCATGCTTGCTGAAAGTGTATCTTTCAAGTGTTCTTTCTTCTTCTCGTCTGCCTTGTTTAGCTCCATCAAGCGCTTAATTTCATTCTTACGAGCCTCAACGTCCGCTTCAAGGTTCTTCATGACCTTGATATAGTTTTCTACCTTGGTTTCATACTCAATTTCCCAATCAATGGAATCCAAGGTGTCTAGTTTTGTTTCTTCGTCCAACTCCAAGTTGTAAACATCAAGAAATTGTCCTGTCAATTCGTAAAGTGTTGCCATCGTTTCTCTCCTATGTCCCTCATTATTCATATTTGGGGTCTATTTCCGTTTTTTATTCTTCGTTCGATAATTTATATACCTGCTTCTTAAAATCGCATACAGGCGATTTTAGAGCCTTCTAAAAGCTCATCTTCTTCCTTTCGTCTTCTTCAAATTCCAATTTTCACGTTTTAAGTGTCTATTTTCGTTTTGCAATTTCAAAATAATATTTTGTTGCTCGTTGATGATTTCCCCGAGCTCTCGGCCAAGATGAATATATTCAGCTCGCCAATTATCGATTTCTTCGTGTAGCTCCTGAATCATACTTCATCCCCCACGTATCGATACTGCCCACAGCCAACATAGATGTACTGGCTTGGGTCAAGTTCCTCACGTTCTTCAGGCGGTTGCATTATATCTCTGTCGTAATCAAACATGAGCATACACCTTTCCAAGTTCCAGCACTCGTTTCACATATCTAGCCTTTGATGTTAGCCCAAGATCCAGCAATTCGTTTTTTTCTTCATGATTGGCCAAAAGCCATACACGGTTTTCAAGTTCAATTCTAGTCATTAGCGTCTCCTTTGCTCTATCCCAAATACTTTGCATGGCGTGCTCTTCGTGGTTCTGGCAAGGCTAGAGGCTCAGGGCGCAATCCTTGAGGCGGTTCGTTGTCGTAGGTGAAGCCTTTGAACTCTCTGCGGATATTCTTGCGGATTTCTTGTCGCTGTGCCTCTCTACCACGTTCGTATGCTTGGTTGTAACCTTGGATAATCATAGACGCAAATTCTTGCTCTTCTCGTCTTTCTTCTTCCTTCTGGCGGATTTTCTCCTCTTCCTGCTTATCCATCTGATGAGCTAGAAGCCCTGCACCGATAAATCCTAAAATCACTGCACCAGTTCCTAAAAGCTGGCTAACTAATGGTGGTTCAAACATTATTCTTCCTCTTCATCATCTTCTTCTGCCATATTCTGCTTAATCGCCTCACTTGGGCTCATGCCATCCAATACATCCTTGATGACATGTGAGATGTCGTGGGTTACTTTCAACGGCTTTTCTAACTCATTAGGTAGCCCCAAAAGTTTTGTAGTTAGCAATCCAAGCGTAGATAATTTATGTAGCTTTTTTTGTAACTGTTCAATGCGTTCAATTTTTTCCTGTTGCGCTTTGATAATTTGGTCTTTGTTAATCATTGTTTTTCTCCTGTGGATAACTCAGTTATCCCTTTCTTTTATTTAGATTAGTAGTAGTTTGTTGTAAAGTTAGTAGTTATTATTCTGCTATCGTGTCATCTTAACGGTTTTAGACATTTCTTTCTTCCATGATTGACTGCCTCGATATTGCAGATAAGCATCAAAACCTTTGATTGTGACAAGCTGACCATCGTTTCTAAGGTATTTTTGTTGACTAGGTAATTTTTTCATCTCTCGCCTCATATCTCCCGCTTGTCGTTTTGAACATCCAAAGATGTGCTCTAGTTCTTCATCGTTTGCAGAAATCTTCTCGATGATCACGTCTTTAATTCTCACGATTTGAACTGTTTCCATTTTTGCTCCTTTCGTGGTATAATTTTCTTGAATAATTTTGTCATGCGCCTGATTGCCGTCAGGTGCTTTTTTGCTATCTCCTTTTCTGCTATAATGAAACCAGAAAGGAGGTAATATTATGACTGAAATTCACGCATGTCTTTGCGGAAATTGGGTGAACCTATCAGCCGACGACGATTGTGTAATGGGACCAAATATGGCTAGTCCTTACATTTGGTGGGAAGAAAATGCAGAACTCTACTCACCAATTTCTAAACCTGAAGCAAACTCGATGTA
This sequence comes from Streptococcus sp. 3874, assembly GCF_013276425.1. NCBI lineage: Bacteria > Bacillati > Bacillota > Bacilli > Lactobacillales > Streptococcaceae > Streptococcus > Streptococcus sp. 3874. The sequence continues at coordinate 5,693 of NZ_VMLA01000026.1, forward strand.
CCATCAGGATTATATCTACATTCACTATCGTGGCGCTGACTATCGTATCCATCCAATGTTCATTCAAATCGTTTCTAGATAACTTTTTCTAGTCTGCTAGAAATGATTTCTAAATCTAAGTCGTCCAGTTTCAACTGGTCGGCTTTTTGATTTAAACGAGCTTCGATAGCTTGGTTAATTTCAAACCATTCTATTTTTGTAAATCGGCTCCTGAATTTTAGAAATTCCTTTACTGCTTCTTTCATACTGTCCTACTTTCCATCGCCCTGAGTTCTATCTCATGGCTGACTTGTTTCAATAGCTTCTCACACGCTATTTTAGCTTCTCTGTACGTTGTGTTCTCGCTGATGAAGTAATCAGCAAGTTCGATAATTTTATCTTCCATTCAACCTCCTATATCAGCCTCAAGACTGATGTAATATCCTCCTAAATTGCTATAATACTCTTGACTAGGACCTCTCACCGTTTTAGTCAAAATTCCAATAGAAAGGAGGAGATAGTATGGCAAATACTCCAATAAAACCTGGAACAGATAATCAGAAACCTGGTCGCTATGTAGAGGTAGGACCTCGTGGCGGAAAAGTTACTAATGGTCATACCGCAACTATCGGAAAAGGTGATCGGCTCCCTCCGACATCTGCTAAAGGCAACGGTTGGAAAAAGTCTAATCTTCGTTTGCGTACAATCGTTCAATGGTTGTACGCTTTTTCCATACACAAAAGCACATTCCCAAAAAATCAATTTGAATCCATGCTTCGGCGTAATCTTTCCCATTGCTGGCATAGTGAGTTATATAATGGTGAATCATTTTATTCCTTCCTCCTATTGAGTTACTTGAGAAGTATCATGAATGGCTTCATAGCTAAGACGCTTAAATTTTTCTAAGTCTATCTGAAAATTGATAGGCTTTTTTCTTTTCCCACTATACGGATATCGTCTTGGTCTCATTTCCTCACCTCCTAACTCGTATAAATCCCGCCATTTCTGGCAAAGGCTCGTAGTTCGTTCATCTTTCTTGTAAATTGGTAGTCGCTTGTAATCAACAACCGCTCTTTCAGCAAGCTAGACAATCCGTAATGTTTTTCTTCAAACTGTTCAATAATCTGCTGACGCTCTTTAATAGTCACTTGCTGACAAGGTGCGTCTAGACTCTGTGTCATTGCTAAATTTGAACGCATTGGTCTTCATGTTTCCTTTCGTTATTCTATCTACGAGGCTTTTCTCGTAAAGTTTCTCCAAGTGATTGCCCCCGTAGTTGGTTGTAATAATCGTGTTCGTCCTGTTTTCAAGTATCTGATACAGGACTTTTTGCATCCAGTTGTTCCCCTGCTTGATTTCATCGCCTACACTTGACTCTTTGCCAAGATCGTCCAAAATCAAGTAGTCCACTTTCTGCAAGAACTGGATAGTCCGTCTTTCTTCCCACTTGGAATCCTTGTATCTAAAAGCGTCTTTCATCCGTGAGAATAGTTCCATGGAGGGAATATAGACCACCGAGCGCTTCAACTGGAACTTCTGGAAACTCTCGTTCAGTGTCTTAGCAATTCCAATTGCTAGATGGCTCTTCCCAACTCCAGGCGGACCACTGATAATCGTATTCCCTTCATATCGCTCTTTCACATAGTCAACCGTCACACGTTTAGCGAAATTGACCGCCTCAGCATCTTGGTCTGTGTGAATCTCAAAGCTGCCGATAGTCGCATTCTTCAAATCAGGCGGAATAATACTCTCCTTAGCAAACAAAGAGTAAGACCTTGTATTTCTAATTTGAGCCTCAGCTTGCGCCAGTTGCTCTCCTGCTTGACTGTGGATTTTCTCCTGTCCGCATTCAGGGCAATAAGTCAGCACATTCTGCGTGCAAGGGTTGACTGAGCGCCACATATAGACTCCCTCATGCTTGGGGCATTGGGTATTCAAGGTTTCAATCTGTAAAAATCTACCCTGCAATTCATCTCTTGATACTGCTCGCATAGCACCCTCCTAGAATCCCAGTCGTGGGTTGTAACCGTCGTCTGACAATCTTAACTCACTGCTTGGCTTCCCACTTGACCGCTTCGGTCTCTGTCTATTCTCTACCAACTCAGCAGTCACTAGACCTTTCTGTTTCCAGTCTCTCAAAATACTCTCAAGATACTTAAAGTAAGGTTTACCATTGCCCACACATTCCTTGATTGCTAACTTGATAACCTCTTTACTATGGTCTTGCAAGAAGTATTTCAAATCCTCAATCTCAAACGGTGTTGGGTATCTGCCAAACTCTGAAAAAATCCAATCGTGAACAATCCCCAAGTCATTTTCGGGTGCGTCCTCTATACTATATAGATTATTAGCACCAGCACCATCTGGTTCAGTAATTCTGTTTATGTAACTCTGATTAATGTAACTCTGATTAGAATCAAAGTTTTTTACTTCCGTAGGTAAAGAATTTTTACTTATGTGGTCAAAGTTTTTTACTTCCGTAGGTAAAGAATTTTTACTTATGTAACTAGATAACCTATTTACATAAATCTTGTCGCTTTTGTTAAATTGCTTTTTTAATTCAATCAAGCCAAAATCAACTAATTCCTTTTTTCTCTTGATGATTGTAGGTTTTGATAACTGAACAAAATAATCTTTTTGTAGCTCTTCAATCGATAAATGAATATATGCTCCTTTTTCATCAATCCAGTTATTCTTCAAAGACAATTTAAGCCTATCTTTCATAATTGAATACAAAACTTTTGCTTCCATACTTAATTCTGAAAACGCTTTGTCTTTAATCAAAACAACTGGTATTTTTATGAAGTCAAGGAAATCTTCGATGTCGTCTTTTTGTATCACCATTCAACTAAATCACCTCCTATTTATAAAAATCCCCAGAAACTATACACTTGAAGTGTAGTTTTTCTCGAAAAAAATTTCATCCAGTGGAATATCAACTATACGACAGAAATCTATAGCTGTAGTTATTCTCATAGGTGTATCATATCTTTCATAATCCATGTATGTATTTCTAGAGATTCCTAATTTTTTAGCGATTTCCTCTTGAGTCATTCCTGTTTTTATTCTCGCCATTTTTAAGCTAATTTTTTGCACGCACTCACCCCCTTATCTTAATTCGTCTAAGCTGACTTCCAGTGCATCAGCGATTTTGCACATATTCGTCCACGACATCTCTTTCATCCTACCAGCCTTCAGATTTGAAAAATTAGATGGATGGACACCCGATTCCTTAGCTAAACGATACATCGACCAGCCTTTTATTTTTAATTGTTTTTCAATTTTATCCCACATCAAAAAACACCATATGTTGTGCTTTTCAAGCACACTAAATCCTTTATTATACAATATGTTGACAACCAAATACGTTTGGGTTATAATATATCTTGACTAAGACCTCTCATGTTTTAGTCAAAATTTCAATAGAAAGGAGGTTCAAAAAA
>NZ_VMLA01000027.1:0-532 GCF_013276425.1 Streptococcus sp. 3874
TCAATCCTTATCGAACACTTTTTCAAATAGCTTTTCATAAGCATAAATACTTGTAGAAATAATGGGAAATATAATCAAGCTCACAATCAGAATCTTATCCAGCTTAAAGGGGACAATCCCAAATAAGTGAAGAAATAAATCAATCAGAAAACTGTCGAAAAAAACTGTCAAAAGTAGTTCAATTTGTCTTTTTCTCTGCTTTTTTGTCTTGAATGCCTTAAATATCATATTATTCCCCTTTTCTAAGCTTCAATCCCTTCTCTCTATCTGTCATTTCGCATAGCTGCTACTATTTTTACAGCAATCTATCTTTAAATATACATAAAGATAAGATTCTATCACTTTTTATAAGTGTTAGCAAATTTATTATATCTCATTTCTAAAACGCTTTCAATACAGTGTAGTATAATAGATTTTAGTTTCAAGAAACTCTTTTGTATAATAATATCCTTGAAAGTAGTTTCAGATGAACATTTATAGTCCATAAAAAGAAAACAGAGACTCATCTGTTTTTTACACTCAATGAAAATCA
>NZ_VMLA01000027.1:614-50190 GCF_013276425.1 Streptococcus sp. 3874
TGGTTTGAAGAGATTTTTGGAAAGTATTAACACCTACAGACAAGCCTGACGATAGCAAGAACTACCCTACTCGATAGGTATCGGCTTTTGCTTTCTGAAAAAAATTATTTTAAGCAATTTGACAAAGCTAGCAACAAAAAATTCTATAAATATTTCCATGATAAAACGCATAGTATCAAGTCTTCTTAATCCCCTGATACTATGCGTGTTTGTGATTTTTAAGATTTTGTGCCTAGAGTCGACTCCTTATTTTAGATATTTGAAAGGAATCTCACTCCCACAGAGCCAGTTATAAACATGGTCATTGACAAAAACATTCATGGCTTCGTGGGCATACTCAGGCATGATGCGATAAGCCTTATCGCAGATCAAACGATTGTAAATCGCAAACTGGGTAATGGGATAGCAAACATCGTCGTCCAAGCCCGTAATCATCTTAACCTCACCTTGGATACGATGGGCAAGATTTTTGACATCGATATAGGCAAGGGTCGCCATGATTTCCTCCTCTGTTTCATGAAAAGGATCGTGGAACTTGAAATAACGGAAAAGTTCATCATAAGCCTCACTAGTATTGCCAATCTCAATCACCCGTCTGAAGTCTGACAAGAAGGGATAGATGGAAACTGTTTTCTGAATTCGAGGATTGAGCGCTGCTGCAACCAAAGCTAGAGCACCACCTTGAGAGGCACCATAGCTAGAAAGACGCTTCTCATCTACCTCAGGCAGATTAGCAATAATTTCAACCAACTGGTAAATATCCAGATAAACATCCTTATAAAAGAGGTGATCCCGACCCTCCACAGCACCACGGATAATATGTCCCTTAACCGTATTTCCTAGAGGAGAACGCAAACCGTCTTGTGAATAGCCCGACTGGCCTCGAACATCCATGGAAACAACACCGTAACCAGCTACGGTGAAGCCCAGCATGTCGGCCCAATCCCAGCCACGTCCCATATAACCATGAAAATGGAAGATTAGTGGAACCTTCTCCTCACTCTTTGGAAGAACAATGCGTGCATAAACCTTTCCTTCCTTGCTTCCTTCAAATGTTAACTCATAGCACTTGACTTGAGGAATGTGGAAATCTCTTTCCTCCAAGTGGTAGGATGGAGGTGTGGAAACATTTTTCACTTCCCCATCCCAGAAAGCATCAAAGTCTTCCGGAACCTCATCCCTTCCTCTATAGGTCTTAATTTCTTCTAGCAAAGCTGGATTTTTCATAGCATGCTCCTTTTATTTTGTAATCGTTACCACAACTGTAGCATATCTATGTAATCAATGCAAGAAAGAAGGGTAAATAGAAAGTGAATTTAGATTCTTTACTTTTAGGATGATGGGCTAAAAGTAGTTTTAGAAACGAAAAAAGAGCATTTCGCTCTCTCTTCTGTTTATACTAGTTTTTTGCTTCTTTCTTTTGAAAAGTGCTTGGGTAATTTACTTTAATCGTTACTGTCATATGAGAGTCCTCGTTTCTTTTTGATGACTCTAGTATAAGGGCCAAACCTGAAAGCTAGCTTAAGTTTTCCTTAGAGAAAGCTTAATCCAGATGTTCTTTCTTTTCCAGATGAAAGGCAATCATGCGCCACTCTGGATCCTCTTGCCAGCCTTCAATAGAACTAATGTAACTAGCAACTTTTCTAGCTTCTTCTAAAATCGGAAAATCCTCGATAATATCAGCCACTTGGAACTCTGGAAGCCCTGACTGTCTGGTTCCAAAAATCTCACCAGAACCACGCATTTTCAAATCTTCCTCCGCAAGGACAAAACCATTGGTGGTTTCTGTCATGATGCGCATGCGGTCTTTCCCAGAATCCGTCTTGGGATTGGCAACAAGAACAGCATAGGACTGCTTGTCCCCCCGACCCACACGACCTCTGAGCTGGTGAAGCTGACTAAGCCCGAAGCGATCGGCATCCATGATAATCATGACAGTCGCATTTGGAACATTGACCCCAACCTCGATAACCGTTGTTGAAACTAGAATATCTGTTTTTCTCTCCTTGAAATCCTGCATGATCTGGTCTTTTTCGTCACTCTTCATCTTACCATGTAGAAGAGCCACTTCTGCCTTACCTGCAAAATGAGCCGTCAACTCCTCTGATAAGGCAATGGCATTTTTCAAATCCAGAGCTTCTGATTCTTCAATCAAGGGAGAGATGACATAGGCTTGAGAACCTTTTTGAATTTCCCCCTCTAACCAAGTCAAGACCTGAGGTAAGTGCTCATGCTTGATCCAGCGTGTCACAATAGGCTTCCGACCTGCTGGCATCTGGTCGATAATGGAAACATCCATATCTCCGAAGGCTGTGATGGCCAGCGTCCGTGGAATGGGAGTCGCCGTCATCATGAGGACATCTGGATTGTCGCCTTTTTCCCGTAAAATACGCCTTTGCCCCACACCAAAACGGTGCTGTTCATCGATGATAATCAAGCCAAGGCGAGCATAATCCACTCCATCCTGAATCAGAGCGTGGGTTCCGATAATCAAATCAGCCTCACCCTTGGCAATGGTCTCCAAGACTTCTCTCTTTTCTGCAGCTTTTAAGGAACCTGTCAATAGAGCCAGTTTCAAGTCTGGAAAAAGGTTCTGTAAACTCTCAAAATGTTGCTCTGCGAGAATTTCTGTTGGTACCATGAGGGCTGATTGGTAGCCAGCTGTCACTGCCGCAAACATAGCCAAGCCAGCGACCACCGTTTTTCCGCTCCCCACATCCCCTTGCAAGAGACGATTCATGTGGTGATCCGACTTCATGTCTGTCAAAATTTCCTGTAAACTCTTTTCTTGAGCTGGGGTCAAGGAAAAAGGTAGATTTTCTTTAACTACTGTCACTTTTTCCTGAGACCAATTCAGAACCAGACCACTTCCCTGAACTCTATTTTCAGACTTGAGCGTCTGCAATTGCATTTGAAAATAAAAGAGTTCCTCAAATTTGATACGGCGAAGAGCCTGCTTGTATTCTGCCAAATCCTTGGGGAAATGCATGGCACGAACAGCCTGACAACGGGACATGAGTTTGTATTTGTCCAGCAAAGACTGGGGAAGATTTTCCTCAATCAAGAGTTCCAGTCCCTGATCAAAGGCTGTCTTGATAACTTTGACCAGACTGGCCTGACTGATTCCCTGAGCCAAGCGATAGACAGGTTGGAGATCATCTTCCACCTGAGCCAGGACCTTCATCCCAGTCAGACTAGCCTTGGCACGGTCCCATTTTCCAAAGACAGCAAGAGTTGCTCCCAACTCTATCTTATCAGCCAGATAGGGCTGGTTAAAGAAGTTCACCGCAAAAACGACTTCTCCCTGCTTGAGGCTAAAGCGCAGACGATTGCGCTTGAAACCATAATACTGGACACTGGCAGGAGTCACTACTTGTCCAGACAGAACTGCCTTTTCTCCGTCTTCCAGCTCCAGCACTTGCTTGGTTTTGAAATCTTCATATCTGAAAGGAAAGTAAAGCAAGAGGTCTTGCAAGTTTTCAATTCCTAGTTTGGCGTATTTTTCTGCTGACTTTGGTCCCACACCAGGTAAGACATGCAAGGGTTGATGTAGATTCATGCTCCACTCCTTTCTTTTCTAATCATATTCTCTCGGAATGCGGTCGCTGAGAAGACAAACCACCTCATAGTTAATAGTCCCACGGTAGGACGCTACCTGAGTTGCAGTGATTTCCTTATCCCCATTGGAGCCAATCAAGGTTACCTTGGTTCCGAGTGGGTAAGGCTTAGGCAATCGAATAGTGATTTGGTCCATCGAAACCCTGCCGACAATTGGGCAAGCTTGGCCATCTACCAAGACAGAGAAATTTTCCATGTCTCTTGTCCATCCATCTGCATAGCCGATTGGCACGGTCGCGATGACCTGCTCGCTATCTGCCTGATAGGTCGCCCCGTAGCCCATGCAAGCTCCAGCTGAAACTGTCTTGACATGAACCAGAGCAGACTCCAAGGTCAAGGCTGGAATCAAGTCATAGGGTAAATCCAAGACCTCTCCGCTAGGATTGAGACCATACATGGCATCTCCCATACGAACCGCATTGAAAATAGTCTCTACATGCCAAAGAGTCGTTGCAGAATTGCTAGCATGAACCAGCTCTGGAAGACCTTTCATACTTGATAGAATGGTTTTAAACCGTTCCAACTGGGCATTAAAATAGTCATCTGATTCCTCATCAGCAGTCGCAAAGTGGGTAAAGATTCCTTCAACACGAACACCGTGTTGTTGGAGCAAGTCTTGAGCCTGATCAGCCTCACTAGCCTCTCTAAAACCAATCCGTCCCATCCCTGAGTCAATCTTGAGGTGGACAGTCAAGCCAGTTAAATCTGCTTCCTTATCTAAGAGTGCTTGAATCCACTCCAATCCAGCCACTGTCAAGGTGATGTCATATTCTTTAGCTAGAGTAACAGCTTCTAGCTCAGAAACTCCTAAAATAAGGATTTTCTTGCTGAGTCCAGCTTGTCTGAGTTCAATAGCTTCATCAATATTGGAAACGCAAAAGCCATCGACATCATCTTGAATCGCATTGGCAACAGCTACTGCCCCATGCCCATAGGCATTGGCTTTGACCACTGCCCACTTGAGTGTCCCCTCAGGGATATGAGCCCCCATTTGCTGAATATTGTGTCGAATAGCTCCCAGATGAATCAGAGCCTTGGTTGGTCTATGCGGACTAGCTTTCATGATTTTCCTCCAAAATGACACTGGCTGTCACAAACTGATCGGTATGGCTGATAGATAGCCAAATTTTTCCTGAAAATGGTGACTGACTAAAATAAGGCGCCCCGCGTTCATTGTTTAAGACTTCTAAATCCTGAAAACCGAGCTTGCCAATTCCCGTTCCCATGGCCTTGGAAAAGGCTTCTTTAGCCGACCAGCGACCAGCCAAATATTCGATTTGCCTGCGCCCTTTAAGACTGTTAAACCGTTCCATTTCCTTGGCTGTCAGCACGCGCTTGGCAAAGCCTTCATGTCGTGCAGCCGCTCTTTCTATCGAAGCCAATTCTTCGATGTCAATTCCGTGTCCAACTATCATTCTCATCAAAAGGAGTTGAGATTCCCCAACTCCATCCTTTTCACTTATTCTGCCAAGGTAGCATAGATTTCTTCTACCAAAGCCTCTGTATTTTCCCAACCTAGGCAAGGATCTGTAATAGAGCAGCCAAAGACCTCTGGTTGGTTTTGACGACCATCTGCTAGGTAAGATTCAATCATAAATCCTCGAACTGTCTTTTTAATTTTCTCATTCCAATCACGATTTTGCAAGGTCTGGCGAACAATTCGAATCTGCTCCATATACTGCTTGCCTGAGTTATCATGGTTGGTATCAATGAGGATAAAGGGATTTTCAAGTCCCATGGTTTCATAGCGTTCAATGGCTTGGAGTAGGTTTTCATAGTAGTAATTCGGCATATAATTGCCATACTCGTTAACTGCTCCACGGAGGATGACATGGGACAAAGGATTACCTGAAGTCTCAACTTCCTGCCCATGATAAAGGAAGGTTTGCTTATTTTGAGCAGCATAGATGGCGTTAAACATAACACCCAAATTTCCTGAGGTTGGATTTTTCATCCCTACTGGTGCATCAATCCCAGAAGCCACAAAGCGGTGCTCTTGGTCTTCCACAGAACGAGCTCCAACAGCATGGTAGCTGACCAAGTCATCCACCAAGATTAGATTTGACGGATAAAGCATCTCATCTGCCGTCGTCAAACCAGTCTCTGTAATCACTCGGTAGTGCAACTGGCGCACAGCCTGCAAACCGTTAATCAGGCTTGGAGCCTTAGAAGTGTCTGGCTGGTGAACCAACCCTTTATAGCCGTCTCCGTTGGTACGAGGCTTAGCAGTATAAACGCGCATAACCATGAAAATCTTGTCCGCTACCTTCTTTTGCAAGGCTGACAAGCGGCGGGCATATTCCAAGACAGCTTCTTCATTATCAGAAGAGCAAGGACCAATTACCAAAAGGAGACGGTCATCTTCCCCTGAAATAATGTCTGCCAATTCCCTGTCACGGCTTTCCTTGAGTCTCAAGGCTTCCGCAGACAATTGGGTTTCAGCCTTAATGACTTCCATATCGATTTCTTGACCTTTTTCAATAAATGCCATCTTATTCTCCTAACGTTTTGTAAATTTCTCTGACAAGAGCTTCTGTGTTATCCCAACCCAAGCAAGGGTCTGTGATAGACTTACCAAATACTTCTGGCTCATTTTGTCGACCATCTTCCAGATAAGACTCAATCATAAAACCACGAACGAACTGCTTAATTTTTTCATTCCAAGCACGGTTAATCAAGGTCTGGCGGACAATTCGGATCTGTTCCATATACTGCTTACCAGAATTGTCATGATTGGTATCAATGATGATAAAAGGATTTTCCAAGCCCATTTTCTCATACTGGGCAATGGTCTCAATTAAATTGTCATAATAGTAGTTGGGAATATTGTTACCATACTCATTAAGAGCACCACGAAGAATAGCGTGTGAAAGCGGGTTCCCAGTTGTTTCTACTTCTTTTCCTAAGAAAAGGAAACTTTGTTTGTTTTGAGCAGCATAAATCCCATTAAACATGACATTGAGATTTCCAGAGGTTGGATTTTTAAAACCAGTAGAAAATCCTGCCCCACTTGCCACAAAGCGGTGTTGCTGGTCTTCAACTGAACGGGCACCAACTGCCATGTAAGAAATCAAATCATCTACAAGCGGAAGGTTTTCAGGATAAAGCATTTCATCAGCAGTTGTCATCCCTGTTTCTGTGATGACACGATAGTGAAGATGGCGAACGGCTTTGATTCCATTGATAAGACTAGGCGCTTCTGTCGCGTTAGGCTGGTGAATCAAGCCCTTATAGCCATCTCCGTTGGTACGGGGTTTGGCAGTATAAACACGCATAACCATAAAGATACGATCTGCCACTTCTTCTTGTAGGACTGCCAAACGCTTAGCGTATTCAAGGACAGCTTCTTCGTTGTCAGATGAGCACGGACCGATTACCAAGAGAATCCGCTGGTCTTCTCCACGCATGATGGCTTCTAGCTCTTGATCGCGCTGTGATTTTCTCTCCAAAGCTTGGCCTTCTAATTTTGATAAGGCACGAACTTCTTCGATATTTATTTTAGGACTTTTTGCTGTAAATACCATAAGTCATCTCCTTATAAAGCAAACGGATACCAAGTAAAAATTTACTTTTCACAAGATATCCGCCTCTAAACTATCTCATTTTATTGTCTTTTACCGTGACAATTTTTAAACTTCTTACCAGAACCACATGGGCAAAGTTGATTGCGTCCAATCTGGCTCAAATCCAAATCTTCTGGCATACTTGCTTGGTGAGCAGCGATATTGCGAGTCGCTGTTGTACTGATATGGCGTTCTGCCTGTGGTCTTTCTTGTTCATGAATTTGTGCTTTCATCATCAAGCGTGTCACATCAAACTCAATCGAACCAATCATATCATTAAACATACGGAAACCTTCTGCCTGATACTCAACAACAGGGTTGTTCTGAGCATAACCACGAAGTCCAACCGCGTTACGCAATTGATCAAGGGCATCGATATGATCTGTCCACTTGTTATCCACCACTCGTAGAATCAAAACTTTTTGGAATTCTTTAACTGCTTCTTCATCGCGTAGTTTTGAAACCTGACTATCATAAACCTTCAAGGCACGTTGGAAAAGCTCTTCCTTGATGGCCTTATCAGACAAGCCTGACAAATCTTCCATCGTAATAGAATCTTCTGGAAGCAAGTTGTACTTAGCAAAGTTCAAAATTGCTTCAAGTTTTTCATCTTGTTTGGCACGCGCATGACCATCGACGACACGTTCAATCGTGCGTTTGTGCATAGCCTGAATTTCAGGTGCCAAGTCACGGTCTGCAGTGATGACATCGTAACGTTGAGCATAGATAATCTCACGTTGTTCACGCATGACATCGTCGTATTGAAGGACTTGTTTACGGGTATCGTAGTTATTTCCTTCGACACGTTTCTGAGCTGCCTCAACCTGACGCGTCAACATACGAGACTCAATGGCCTCTTCAGACATATTCAAGCGTTCAAATATGCCTTTCAAGCGTTCAGAACCAAAACGTTTCATCAAATCATCTTCAAGAGAGAGGTAGAATTGTGACTCACCTGGATCTCCTTGACGACCTGAACGTCCACGAAGCTGGTTATCGATACGACGACTTTCATGACGTTCTGTACCAATCACACAAAGTCCTCCAAGTTCACGAACACCTTCACCAAGCTTGATGTCGGTACCACGACCCGCCATGTTGGTTGCGATGGTAACGGCACCACGTTGACCAGCATTCATGATGATTTGGGCTTCTCTATAGTGATTTTTGGCATTCAAGACTTCGTGAGGAACACCAGCTGCGACCAATTTCTTAGAAATGTAGTCACTAGTTTCAACCGCTACTGTACCAACCAAGACAGGCTGACCCTTTTGGTAACGAGCCTTAACGTCTTCGACAACCGCTTTAAACTTAGATTCGATACTTGCATAAAGAAGGTCTGAGTGGTCAATCCGTTGAACAGGACGGTTTGTTGGGATTGGAATAACACGAATGTTGTAGATTTCACGGAATTCTTCTTCCTCAGTCTTACCTGTCCCCGTCATACCAGACAATTTCTTGTACATACGGAAAAGGTTTTGATACGTGATTGAGGCAGATGTCTTGGTTTCATCCTGGATTGGCACACCTTCTTTGGCTTCAATAGCTTGGTGCAAGCCATCAGAATAACGACGACCTTCCATGGTACGACCTGTAAATTGGTCGACAATCAAGATTTCTTGCTCTTCGCTCACCACATAGTCAATATCGAGAAGCATGATGTAGTTGGCACGAAGGGCATTATCGATAAAGTGAGTAAGAGCTACGTTTTCGATGTCATAGAGATTTTCAAGCTTGAAGTAGCTTTCAGCCTTGTCAATCCCTGAATCAGACAAACCAATAGTCTTAGACTGCACATCGATGATGTAGTCGTCTTTGTCCAAAGATTTTACATAGTGGTCTGCCATATGGTAGAGCTGACTGGTTTCAACTGCATTAGCACCTGATACGATCAAAGGTGTACGGGCCTCGTCAATCAAGATAGAGTCAACCTCATCGACCAAGGCATAGTTAAGCGGACGTTGTACCATGTTTTCAGCACGAACGACCATGTTATCACGTAGGTAGTCAAATCCGATTTCTGAGTTGGTTGAGTAGGTAATGTCACACTCATAGGCTTCTTTTTTCTCCATTGGAGATTTGGCAGCCAAGTTAATCCCTACTGACAAACCAAGCCATGAGTACAATTCACCCATCTCAGTCGCGTCACGTTCTGATAGGTATTCGTTAACCGTAACTACGTGAACCCCTTTGCCTGAAAGGGCATTGAGGTATACCGGCATAGTCGCAGTCAAGGTTTTCCCTTCCCCTGTACGCATCTCTGGCACGTCACCATGGTGAAGAACGATTCCCCCCATGACCTGAACCTTATATGGGAAGAGACCTAGGACACGTTTGGCACCCTCACGGACAACCGCAAATGCTTCATAAAGCAATGAATCCAGCGATTCTCCATTTTGATAACGTTCTTTAAATTCAACTGTTTTTGCTTTTAGTTGGTCATCAGTCAAAGCAGCCATTTGGTCTTCGTATTTGAAAACCTTGTCAGCCATCTTTTCCAGACGACGGATTTCTCCTTTATCATTTTCGATAATTGTTTTTAAAATATTAGCCATGTTTTTCCTTACTTTAAATTCCGAATATTTTAGAATGTTCTTTTAATTTTAGCACAATTACTGATTATTTTCAAGGAAGAATCCCCATTTTGAAAAGGAAAAAGAGGCTAGTTTTCAAGCTAACCTCTCTGACTTTTATGATACTTTAATTGCCAAGAATCGGCAAAATGGCAAATAGGATAAATAGATTTATCCAAAAAGAAAGACAACAGATAAGTCCAAAAAGAAAGACAACAGATAAGTCCAAAAACAAAGAGACTGACTTTCTTGGACAGCAAGGCCATCAAAATGGACAGAATTCCAAAAACTAGTAAAACTTTCTGCATGATTAAGAGATTGATAGATATTCCCAGAACTGGTTTATCCCAAGGAAGAAAGAAGAAAGCCAGCCAGATCAGCAGAACTAAACCAATATAGACCTTAGAATAGCGTGTAATAAATGATTTTAGATGTGCCATAAGCCACCTCCTAAGCTTGTATATCTTTTGAATACTGTATATGCCCATTTTCGACAACTAATACATCTGTACAAAGGTCTGAAATATCTTCCGATATGTGTGATGTCAGGATAACCAGACCATTTTCTTTTTTAAGGTAAGATAAAATGACCTGTTTGGTTAACCTCACACTCTTCTCATCCAAAGCATTCATGGGTTCATCGAGAAAGAGTATAGATGGTTCGGCAATAAAGGCTTGAATCAAAGCCATTTTTTGTTTCGTTCCTAAGGATAAATGACGGTACTCAACGTCTTCAAATTCCTGTAAATCATAATATTGGATCCAATCGGCAATTCTTTTTTCCGTAACTTTAGATGAAAAATACCTCAACAATTCCAAATTTTCTCTAAGGGATAAATGAGATAAAAACTCGACTTTTTCAATTAAAACCCCTGCATCCTGAATATAATGATTTTTTATCCCGTAGACTTCCCCATCTTGAAGAACTTTTCCTTTGTCAAGCTTAATATAACCAGCAAGTGCCTTTAAAAGAACCGTCTTGCCAGATCCATTATCACCTTTAAGGCCATAAATTTTTCCTGATTGAAAGACCAGATTTAACTCATTTAAAATAGGTCTTTTCCCATAAATTTTCTGTCCATTTATAATTTCAAGTCTCATCGTTTATCCTTTCTTAAATTTCTCTTCCAAGCGACTAACAATCAAGATAACTAATAAACTTAAGAGTCCTAAATACACTGTTACAATATGATCCATCATCCATTCTTGTCCCACAAATGCTAAAAAATAGAGAAAAAAGGAAAAACCAGCGCCCGCACTAATCAGTGCTATCAGATAAGACAGTAGCAAGTACAACATCATTAACTGAGCAAGTAAAAAGAAAAGTACGACTGTTTTGAAATGAATTCCTAGAGGAAGTAAACCAAGGAACCAGACAAATAAATCTTGAGTAAAAAATTTAGAGATGACAACCAATCGTTTCCTTGTATAATCGAAAAAGGAGCTTGATTGATAGCGAATCAAGTGATGGTAATGGTCTGCCAAATCAGTTTCAAGCAAAATAACAGAGAGCCATCCTACCATGAAAAGCGAAAGGTTTAACAAGAGTTTGGGGATTTCTAAATTCACTTCAGAATAGTCATTATAGGAAAAGATTGAAATCAATTCTCTCTTGAAAAAGAGAAAAACATCCTGCTTTTGAACCGCTGTTGACAATAGATAGTTTATCAAAATCATCATCAGAACTATACGAAGTAGTAAAACGATCTTTCTCTTTAGCAAAATATTGTTAAAATTCTTAAACATTATCTTCATATTTTTCAAGCACCATATAGGGGACAATATAAAGGATATAAGGAGTAAAGAGTTTCATCAAACTGACATCCCCATAGCTAGCTTGCATCAAACTCGTCATAGGAACCATATAGTAAGGCAAGGCACTATAGAGTAACATAGAACCAAGCCAAAGAAACATCAAATAGGCAATTGCCGAACGAGTCACATTCCCTAAATAATCAACTATTTTTAAAAAATAGACTGCATTGATGAAAATACCGATTAGTAGGACACAAGTAAAGAACAAATAGCTTGTTATCTCTCCATCTAGGAGCCTTTGTAAACTACTCCCATCAGAAAATAGAGAATTCCATTCAAGAGGAGAAAAAGTCCCAAAGAAATAAGTTAAAATTGCAATTATCAGCACAGTCACTAAATATATCACACAAGGGATACTTGCAACTTGCAAAGTCAACTTTCTTTTTACCCCTTGATAACTCACTTCTCTTCCAATACTCAATCGTAAAACTTTATTTTTCAGCTCAATATATTGAAAACCTAGCAAAACAATGATGATTGGAATAATAAATGATTGATAAAAACCTAGATTGAACTGGAGAATACGAAAATCTAATGCTGATTTTAATAAGTCATTTTTAATTGCTTGTCCATCGAATTTAGCTAGATCGGGCGCATGAATATCAAAAAAGAAATAAGTCATCAAAACATCACGATAAACCAAAGCAAGAAAAAGCAAAGTAAGCAAGACATAAACAAATTTATGCCTTGCCAAAGTTAAGAGAGGAATCTTCATAAGCCACCTCCTATTAAAAAACCGATATAAATCAATGCCTCCCCGCTTTAGACTTCCCTAACTCCTTTCTTAGTCTAAGCATTTTTTTGAAACAAGAATAAGTTAACCTATTCAGACCAATAGCTAGCAGAATAAAAAGAAACCAAATGCCCCATAACTTGATATCTGTCAAATTTCTCAAGACGATATTGAAAAACAGAACTGAAATAACTGTCCAAGCAAGGCTAAAAAGAGCATAGAGGGGGATGTAAAACCAGTAAAAATAGTAAAAAATTGGGAAAAATTTACTTTCTCTATTATCCTTTTCAATCCAATTGAAAAAGTAAAACCAGGGCAATAAGATTATAAATTTAAACAAATGTTTCATCGATACCTCCTTTTTGATAGCGTTTTCTATTATTTTATTATATCAAAAAAATCCGGAACTGTCATTCCAGATTCTACTTTTTTATTTGCGTTTTCTTGCGATGAGATGAATCGGTGTTCCCTCAAAAACAAAGGCCTTGCGGATTTGATTTTCCAAGAAACGCAGGTAAGAAAAGTGCATGAGTTCTTCTTCATTGACAAAGATGACAAAGGTTGGTGGTTTGGTTGCCACTTGGGTCGCATAGAAAATCTTGAGACGTTTTCCTTTGTCTGTCGGTGTTGGGTTGATGGCAATGGCATCCATGATGACATCGTTCAAGACAGCTGATGGAATACGTGTATTTTGACTTTCGCTGATTTGCTTAATCATCTCAGGAAGTTTGTGGAGACGTTGCTTGGTTAAAGCTGATACAAAGATAATCGGTGCGTAAGGCAGGTATTGGAACTGCTCACGGATATCTTCTTCCCAGTTTTTCATAGTGTGGTTATCTTTTTCAAGCGTATCCCACTTGTTGACCACGATAATCATCCCTTTACCAGCTTCATGAGCAAATCCAGCGATACGCTTGTCGTATTCACGAATCCCCTCTTCCGCATTGATGACCATTAAGACCACATCTGAACGGTCAATAGCACGCATGGCACGCATGACAGAGTACTTCTCAGTATTTTCATAAACCTTACCAGACTTACGCATACCAGCCGTATCAATCATGGTAAACTCTTGACCATCTGTATCTGTAAAGTGGGTATCAATAGCGTCACGAGTTGTTCCAGCAACAGGACTGGCAATGACACGGTCTTCTCCCAAGATAGCATTAATCAAGCTTGATTTTCCAACGTTAGGACGACCAATCAAGCTAAACTTAATGACATCTGGATTTTCTTCTTCATATTCATTTGGAAGGTTTTCCACAATCGCATCTAGTACATCCCCTGTACCGATACCATGGACAGATGAGATAGGCAGTGGTTCACCCAAACCGAGGGCATAGAAATCATAGATATCATTTCGCATCTCAGGGTTGTCCACCTTGTTAACTGCGAGGATAACTGGTTTGTGGGTCTTATAAAGCTTACGGGCTACGTATTCGTCCGCATCGGTAATTCCTTCCTTACCAGACACGACAAAGACGATAACATCGGCTTCTTCCATGGCAATTTCTGCCTGGTGCTTGATTTGTTCCATGAAAGGAGCATCGACATCATCGATTCCTCCTGTATCAATCATGCTAAAGGAACGATTGAGCCACTCACCCGTTGCATAGATACGGTCACGTGTCACTCCTTCGACATCCTCTACAATGGAGATTCGCTCACCAGCGATCCGATTAAATAGGGTTGATTTCCCAACATTGGGACGTCCTACAATGGCAATAGTTGGTAGGGCCATAATTTCTCACTTTCTACAATAATTTCTTCTGTTCAAGATTTTTTCTAGTTGAGCTTGGTTCAGCTTGACCAAACTGTTCTGCTAGGCGCTGACTCCAGCTTGTGGTCGCACGCGCCCCAGCATAGTCAGCCTGTACACGGTCATAAGCCTCAATCACATCAACTGTTTGTTCCTGATATTCTTCCTCAAACACCACTTGATTCAATGGCAAGCGAGGTTTAACTTCATGTTCTTGATTTGGCACACCCAGTGCCATCCCAAAAACAGGATAGGTGTAGTCAGGCAGGTTAAAGAGCTCTGCCACTTCTTCTGATTTGTAACGCACCAAGCCAATAATGACACCACCATAGCCCAAGCTTTCAGCTGCCAGCAGGGCATTTTGACCAGCAAGAGCCGCATCGACTGAACTAATCAAGAGACCTTCTACACCTTGGGGTTGGAATGAATCGGTATGAAGCTGGGCTCCCTTTTCTGCTCGGTTCAAGTCTCCGACAAAGAGAAGGAAAACAGCAGACTGGCGAATAGCTTCTTGAGGTACCAATTCATACAGAGCATCTTTCTTTTCTTGACTTCGTACCACAATCACAGAGTAGGATTGGAAATTCTTCCAAGATGATGCCATCTGGGCTGCTGTCAAAATCTCATTTAAGTCTACTTGGGGAATTTCTTGCTCTTTAAACCTGCGCACTGAAGTATGAGCCTTCATCAATTTAATGGTTTCTGTCATCGACGGTTTACTCCTTCTAAACGAGTCTCCTCAGCCAAATAACGGATGCGTTCCATGACCCGTCTGGCTTCCCAGGTTTCGTCATTTCCATGTTTCACTTTCGCAAAATGCTTCTCCAAATCTTCAAAGTTGAAGTTGGATGTGAAAAAGGTCGGTAAATTTTCCTGCATCCTATATTGGAGAATGACCTGCAGGATTTCGTCACGCACCCAAACGGTTGATTGCTCGGCGCCAATATCATCTAAAATCAGGACCTCAGACAGCTTAATCTCATCCACCAAGGTCTTAACATTGCCATCACTGATAGCATTTTTGACATCAATGACAAAGCTAGGATAGTGGAGGAGAGTTGATGAAACACCACGTTTTTCTGATAAATCATGAGCTAAGGCCGCCACCATGAAACTTTTACCCACACCAAAGTCTCCATATAAGTAAAGACCTTTTCGAATAGCTGGATATTGCTCCACGAAGGCTAGTAGCTTTTCAAAAACTGGTAAGCGCCCCAAATCATCCAAGTCAACTTGAGCCAAACTAGCTTTCTTGAGACTGGCTGGTAGATTGATTAGCTTGAGACGGTTCTTAATAGCCGCTTCTTTTTCAGCCGCGATTAGCTCAGGAGTTTCTTCATAAGAAACATCCGCATAGCCATGATTCATAACCAAAATCGGCTTGTAGCCTTTGGCAATATAATCCGTATCACCACGGAGAAACTTGTCGCGCTCGGTGATGTACTGATTAAACTTGGAGATACTGCGATTTAATTCCTCTGGAGTCAAGGATTCTTGCTGGATAAAGGCCGCAACATCAGGGTCCTTCATGATTTTCTGGACCAAATCTTGATAATAAAAACGGCTGGGTTGACGTTTGAGTACGTCTCCGACACTTTCCATCTAATCTCCTCCTTTTTCTAATCGAGCTAATAGTTCTTGCTTCTTACGTTCTAGTTCCAGACGAGTTTCCTCGCTGGTTTCATTCTTATATTCAGGATTACTCCATTTAGGAACATTGGTTTTTACTGGGGCAGTCTGATTCTGTTTTTGTGTTTTTGCTTTCTGCCCTCGCTCACGGATGCGCAAGACTGCCTCTTCTGCCGAATGAATCTTTTGATAGGCATAATCATTAGCCACCTTCATGGCATATTTCTCATTGATGTTTGCCGAATCCACCTTATTAAAGGTCAATAAGAGAATGATATTAATGACTTCGTCCAGCAAGCCCAAGCCAGCCATCTGTTGCAAGAGTTCTCTTTCTGTTTGGGTAATGGTTCCCTTGCGTGTTTGCTTGATTTCTGCCAAGAACTGCAGGGCAGTTTTACTTTTGGCTTCTTTGATAATGGTTGTTTCCTTAAGACTAAAGTCAGAGGAAACTGGTTTTTGAGCAATTTTTTCACGCATGCGTTTGGTTGAAATAACCTGAGAAACAGCTGTTGACTTGGCCAATTGATAGGTTTCAAACCAAGTCCATTTCTTCTCCTCGGCAATAGCAAAGAGGTTTAAGACATCGGACTGCTCATCCGCAAAACGAAGTCCATCTCGAGCCATCAGCTGGCGAAAATGTTCCAAGTCAAAATCATTGGCCACTTTCTTCTTGAGACCAAGGTCTTCTTGACTGCCTAGTTCTGCCAATTCTGGAAAGACTTGATTGAGTGAGACAGGTATTTCTTCACCATCAGCACTTTCAACTTTCAAATCCTCCACAGCTACATCGCCAATCTTTTTCTCTAAGAGTCTGCGATAAACAGGATGCCCCAAGAAGTCTTGACTAGATAGAGGAGCATGGAGGGCTAGCTGATAAACATCCCCCTTTTGATAGAGAGTCAAGAGATTAGAAGCAGATAAGATTTTCAATGATTTTATCAGTCTATCCATCCCAAAGTTGAGATGATTGAGGATACTTGAAAAAAGATATTCCTTTCTACCATTATCCCAAAAACTAATCGTATAAAGATAAAGGCTCAGTGCCTCCTGACCGATAATCGGGAGGTAGCACTGTACCAGAGATGAGGTATCTTGCGACACCCGATTATTCTTTAGATAAGAAAAACGGTCAATTGGCTTCATTTATCTTTCCTTTTTCTTTTTAGAGGACTGGGTGATTTGTTGGAGCAAGCTCTCTAACTCACTGACATCCTTAAAACTACGATAGACACTAGCAAAACGTACATAGGTAATCTCGTCCAATTCAGCCAACTCCTCCATGACGAGTGAACCAATGTCCTCACTTTGAATTTCATTTTCATTTCGACCACGGAGTTTCTGTTCGATACGATTGACTACCATGTTGATTTCATCACTTGACACAGGACGTTTCTGGGCTGAGCGGATAATCCCATTAAAGATTTTATCTCTGGAGAATTGTTCCCGTGTGCCATCTTTTTTAACAACCACTAAGGTTCTTTCTTCTACTCGTTCGTAAGTTGTAAAACGGTGTTGGCATTCGTCGCACTCACGTCTTCTACGAATGGTGTTCCCTTCTTCTGCTTGGCGACTATCGATAACACTTGACTTGGTAGCCCCACATTTTGGACAACGCATCCTTTCCCTCCTTATCGTTTTCTTTTCATTATACCATTTTTTAAGCGATTCCCAAAACAATTCTTCTTTTTGCTTGACAAGTTTTTTGTTTTGTTGTATTATTTAATTAAGACAAAAGAATAAGAGAAAGGAGACTAAGATGTCCTGGACATTTGACAACAAAAAACCCATCTATTTACAGATTATGGAGAAAATCAAACTTCAGATTGTTTCCCATACACTGGAACCCAATCAACAACTTCCAACCGTGAGGGAGCTAGCTAGCGAGGCTAGTGTCAATCCCAATACCATCCAAAGAGCCTTATCAGACCTTGAACGAGAAGGATTTGTCTACAGCAAGCGAACAACTGGACGATTTGTGACTAAGGATAAGGAGCTAATCGCTCAGTCACGCAAACAATTATCAGAAGAAGAATTGGAACACTTCGTTTCCTCCATGACCCATTTTGGCTATGAAAAAGAAGAACTACCAGGCGTAGTCAGTGATTATATTAAAGGAGTTTAAGCCTATGTCATTACTAGCATTTGAAAATGTATCCAAATCATATGGAGCAACACCAGCCCTTGAAAATGTTTCTCTTGACATTCCAGCTGGAAAAATTGTCGGCCTTCTTGGGCCAAACGGCTCAGGAAAAACAACCCTGATTAAACTAATTAATGGCCTCTTACAACCAGATCAAGGACGTGTCCTCATCAACGACATGGACCCAAGCCCAGCAACCAAGGCCGTTGTAGCTTATTTGCCTGATACGACCTATCTCAATGAGCAAATGAAGGTCAAAGAAGCCCTAACCTACTTCAAGACCTTCTATAAAGATTTCAATCTTGAACGCGCTCATCATCTACTTGCAGACCTGGGCATTGATGAAAATAGTCGTCTCAAGAAACTATCAAAAGGAAACAAAGAAAAGGTTCAACTGATTTTGGTTATGAGCCGTGATGCTCGTCTCTATGTTTTGGATGAACCCATTGGCGGGGTGGATCCAGCAGCCCGTGCTTATATCCTCAATACCATTATCAACAACTACTCACCAACTTCTACCGTTTTGATTTCTACCCACTTGATTTCTGATATCGAGCCAATCTTGGATGAAATTGTCTTCCTAAAAGACGGAAAAGTCGTCCGTCAAGGAAATGTAGATGATATTCGCTACGAGTCAGGTGAATCCATTGACCAACTCTTCCGTCAGGAATTTAAGGCCTAAGCAAAGGAGATTATTTATGTTTTGGAATTTAGTTCACTACGAATTTAAAAATGTTAACAAGTGGTATTTAGCCCTCTACGCAGCCGTGCTAGTCCTTTCTGCCCTCATCGGAATACAGACACAAGGCTTTAAAAATCTACCTTACCAAGAAAGTCAGGCTACTATGCTACTTTTTCTAGCTACAGTCTTTGGCGGCTTGATAATTACACTGGGGATTTCAACTCTTTTCTTGATTATCAAACGCTTCAAAGGTAGTGTCTATGACCGCCAAGGCTATCTGACTTTGACCTTGCCAGTTTCTGAGCACTATATCATCACAGCTAAATTAGTCGGAGCCTTCATCTGGTCTATACTTAGCTCGGCTGTACTGGCTCTAAGTACTTTTCTTATTGTGACTATAACGGTTCCAGAATGGATGTCACATTATGACTGGTTCCCACTTGTAGGAACATACCTTCCTCAACTCTCTCTTGTGGGGTTATCCCTCCTACTAAATACCATTTCCAGTATCCTCTGCATCTACTTGGCTATTTCCATTGGACAACTGTTCAATGAATATCGTACAGCACTTGCTGTTGTAGCCTACATTGGTATCCAAGTCGTCATTGGCTTTATTGAAGTTTTCTTCAATACCAGTACTAACTTCTATGTCAATTCACTTGCAGGATTTAATGATAATTTCTACATGGGAGCAAGCGTAGGCATTGTTGAAGAACTCATATTCATAGCTATCTTTTACCTCGGAACCTACTACATCTTGAGAAACAAGGTTAATTTGCAATAATTTTAAAATCAAAAAGGATAACATCTCATCACAGAGAGGCTATCCTTTTTGATTTTATCTCATTTTCCGTCTAACTTTATCTTACAGACGAATCCTTCTAACCAATTAATACTCTTCGAAAATCTCTTCAAACTACATCAGCTTCACCTTGCCGTANNNTTCTATCCACAACCTCAAAGCAGTGCTTTGGGCAAGCTGCGGCTAGCTTCCTAGTTTGCTCTTTGATTTTCATTGAGTATAAATGGTAAAATCTGATTTAAAGGTCTTGTTTAATTTCTCTATTGTGACACTATCATTATATTCCTTACATATTCTCATAGCTTTGGAACATTCTTTTTTGCCTAACTCTACTTGATTCGTTTTTATGAGATAAATACCTTTTAAAAAAAGCAAATAAGTCTTTTCAAAATAATATCCTTGTCTGGTCAGTAAATTTTCTAAATCATCTATAAAAAATTGAGCGCTATCTAACAAATTATTTTTTAATAATAATTCTAAATTAAATAAATATAAAGGAATTACTCTATGTGTTCCCATATCTGTTTTTAAAAAATGTCGTGTTTTCTTGATTACAGCTCTATAAGGAGCATATCTATTATGCACCCCCCTATGTCTCTTGGGAAAGGGGAACTAATGAGAATCACAATAGGCTCATTCGGAGATGGTTACCTAAAGGAACTAAGAAAACGACTCCCAAAGAAGTCGCATTCATCGAAAATTGGATTAATAACTATCCTAAAAAACACTTGAACTACAAGTCCCCCAGAGAAGACTTCTTGATGGAGAACTTGAAATTTGGCAATGAAATAAAGACTATACAAATTGATTAGGGAATTTAAAACATAGTAGATTGAAACTAGAATAGTACACCTCTACTTCTAAAACATTCTTAGAAATCGATTTGACTGTCCTGATCGATTTATCCTGTTCTTATTTCATTTCACTATAATTTCTAACAATATTTTAAAAACTGAACCGTACTATTTCAACTTCAATACATTACAATATTGATAGGCACAGTTCCCATACCTGTCCAAATTCGAATAACGTTTAGTATAAATTAGAATATGACTACAACATCACAAATAATTAGACTATCTATAATATCTACGATGTAACATATACATAGGAAGCACCGTTATCAAGAGCGCCAAGGCTATCAACCAGATAAGATGAAGATACAAACCTGTCACCTCACCTCCCCATATAATACGAATCATGCAGGTAGCGTGATACAAGGGAGAAAACCAAGTCAAATCACCAAGTATTGGGGGCAAGGAAGTAATGGGAAAGAAGGTATCTGAAAACATATAAAGAGGACGGATTACCAAAACATTGTAGTAATTCAGAAATTCCCTAGACGGTGCCAAGTAGGTAAAGATTAGTCCTAAAACACCAAACAAATAACCCACTATAAATAAAATCAGAGGAATCAATAACATCAAGACATGAAAATGCGCTGTGATAAGCATGGAAATCAGCCAAAAAATCCCACCGAAAATCACTGCACGAATACCTGCCCAGATAGCCTGACCCACCACAATATCACTCGTATTGATTGGCGTCATCAACATAGCATCATAAGTCTTTTCAATCTTATACTGGATAAAGGCATTGACCGTTGTTTCTGCGGTGGCCGCAGACATGGCAGTCGCAGCAATTAAACCTGTAATGACAAAATCACGGTAGAGCATACCGTTAACATGCGTCAAGTAGGCACCAACTCCAAATCCCATTGCTAAAAGATAAAAGAGGGGGTCGATAAGGTTGGGGACAATTGAAATTTTAAATAAATTTCTAAAACTCATGTAGTTGCGTACCACAACGTGTCCGATGGACTGAAATGATAACTTAAACATGCAAGTCCTCCTTCTCTGTCCCAGTCAACCCCAAAAAAAGCGTCTCAAGGTTGTCAGCATCATACTTGATGAGCAAGTCTTCTACAGTTCCTTCTTCTTTGATAGTCCCTTGGTGGAGCATCAGCACCCTATCTGTCAAATATTCAATCTCATTCATATAGTGGGAAGTAATAATGATAGAAACACCTAATTCCTTCAACTCCAAAAGTTTATCCCAAATAATATTGCGGGATTGAATGTCTAAACCAACTGTCGGTTCATCTAAAATGATAATATCAGGCCGATTGATGAGAGCTCTTGCCAAGACAAGACGTCGTCGCATCCCACCCGACAGCTGATTCACCATCTTTTGCGCATGTTTGCTCAGTTGAACAAAATCCAAGAGAGAATCGATTCTCTTCCTAAGTTCGACAGATGAGATACCATAACATAGACCGTGAGCAAAAAGATTATCATAAACATTCAAGGTCATGTCCAGCATATCCTCCTGCCCTACAATACCCAGACAAGATTTACTCTTACGACGATTGGTTTCAATATTTTGCCCCAAGATATCAATCTCTCCTGAGGAAATTGAGGTCAGTGAGTAAATCATCTTTAAAGTGGATGTTTTGCCAGCACCGTTGATTCCCAAGATACCCAAACACTCTCCTTCTCCCAATTCAAAGCTAATTCCCTTGACAGCTTCATAAGAACCATATTGCTTTTTTAGATTTTTAACACTTAACTTCTTCACTCTTTCTTTCCCCCACAAATAGAGCATGTTGGATACTTTGTTAATTCATCAAAATGTTGTTCGAATGTTATAAAGTCAATTGAGAATCTTTTATTAAATGTTAGCAATGCTTCGTATCCCCAAAAAATATATCTTAAAATTTCAAACGAAATAAAATACCCTTGAAATAGATAAGCAGGACCTAAAGCACCATTCGGAGTTCTGAACATCTCTAGTTCCAATGAATTTGTCATTGTACGAACGGTCTCCAACTCTTCAGCATACTCAGGAATTTTTTCCAAATCCTCTAAAAACTGACAGTAATAGCACGCTGCTTTATACGGAATAATTGAATATACTTTCCCATTTTTCTTACCAACCACAGCAGACAGACATAATTTATTGTATTGAACACAGGCTTCATTGACCCAAAAATCAATATAGCCTGTTGGATAATCTGCAACATTTACTACGATATCACATTTTGAAGTTTTTATTAACTCATCGACATCCTCTTTTGAACCTATCTCTTTATCAAGTACCTCAAATTCAATTAAAGGATTAAACTTTCTAAGCGACTCTTTTGCAGCCTCTACTTTTCTTTTTCCAATATCAGATGTCGAATACAAAATTTGTCTATTGAGATTACTAGCTTCGACCGTATCAAAATCAACTGCTGTAATATGCCCTATACCTAATTCAGCCAATGCTAGACAGATATTACTTCCTATACCGCCAATACCTAAGAGCAAAATACGCGTCTTTTTTAATTTTAACTGATAATCATATTTTGTTAAAGATAATGTATCTAAAGTATTAAAAAAGTTAAGATTTACGGAATATCTGTCCAATTCTTCTGAAGTTAATTCAGTTGTAGTAACAAAATTATCCTCCAAATACCCTAGTGTATCTAGTAAAGAAATACTTTCTTCTACATCATTAGAAGACAAGTTATCAACTAAACTACAAATTTCATTGATTGTGTATTGTCCATTGAGGAGCTTAATGAGCTGAGTATACTTCTCATCCAGATTCTCAATCTCAATACCATAATCTTTTCCTATACCTAATCTAATTTTATCCTTTAAAAATAGGACACTATGAATATCTTTAATTTTAGGTAAATTCAATTCTATTTCCTCCTAAAATAGACAAAAGGAATGGAAAAATCCATTCACTTTTGAAAAAATGTTGAGAATGTAATCTTAAGATTAACGTCCTTCAACTGTGGATACTGCTGAAATTACTTTTGTAATTTTACCTCCATTTAAACTCAGACAATAAAATTTAAAATATTCTCTAGTAAAACATTTTAAAAATCTATTTATCTTGTGCTTTAATTATAGTATAATAAAAGATAGAAAATCATCGATATATGAAATTTGGAGAAAATTTTTATGGAACCAGATATTTTCATCATCACAAAACTCTTATCAGACCCTTCTCGGATGCACATTTTAGATATTCTAATGGATGGAAAAGCTCACACGGTTAACGAAATTGCCAGCTTTACCAAAATCAAGCAACATACTGTCAGCTATCACCTCAAATTACTTACCGAAGCACAGGTAACCACTCTACAAACCTATGGACGTTTTCATTATTATTCTTTAAAAAGTGCTGCCATTGCAGAAATGCTGGAATTTCTCAGCTTCTACTCTCCTCAGCGTGATGTCAAAAGTTATAAACAACACATTCACAAAAAGGAATTAAAGGTCGCTCGCACCTGCTATGACCATATTGCTGGTGAGCTTGGCATTTCCATTACCAATTATCTCTTGCAAGAAAATCTCCTCAGCGAATCAGAAAAAGACTTCCAACTCACTGAAGCTGGGAAGTCTTATTTCCAAAGAAAATTACACATTGATACGGATGAATTGAAAAAGAAAAAACGGAAATTTTGCCCTAAATGTTTGGATTGGAGCGAACGTAAAAATCATGTCGGCGGAGCTCTCGGCAATGCTCTTTTAGAATTTTTCAGTGAAAAACAATTGGTCATCCCTGCACAAACGCCACGTTCACTTACCATTACAGAGCAGGGCAAAGAATTCCTCGAAAAGGAGTGGGGGATTTAAACATGGATTTTTAAGCAAATAACTGTCCATACCAATTCTATAACAACCTCTCTATTCCC
Organism: Streptococcus sp. 3874; assembly: GCF_013276425.1. Lineage (NCBI taxonomy): Bacteria > Bacillati > Bacillota > Bacilli > Lactobacillales > Streptococcaceae > Streptococcus > Streptococcus sp. 3874. The sequence continues at coordinate 24,619 of NZ_VMLA01000027.1, forward strand.
CTTACTCTCCCAACTGGGCACTGTAGGCGATAATCTGATCAACCGTATCAGACAAGAATTGGATGGTATCACGAAGTGGTTTGTCTGTTGAAATATCCGCACCGATAATCATGGCTGACTCCAGTGGTGTCTTGCTGCCACCTGATTTAAGGAGATTGAGCCAGTCTTCAGCTCCAGTTTCTGAGTTTTTAAGATGAAGGTAACCCGCAGTCGAGATGACTAGTCCTGCTGAGTAAGTGTAACTATACAAGCCCATGTAGTAGTGAGCTTGGCGCATCCAAGTCAAAGCTGCATCATCATCAATTTCAATGGCATCTCCCCAGAAATCCGTCAAAACTTCCTTCATAATGCTGTTGAGTTTGCTTGCTCCGAAGGTTTCTCCTTCTTCAATCAGTGTATAAACCTTGCGCTGGAAGGCTGCTTCCAAGAGGTGGGTGATGAAATTATGGAAGTAGGTGTCTGTCAAGCGATGAGCCAGAGCGAAGCGTTTTTGACGTGGGTCATTAGACTGGTTCTCTAAGTAATCACTGAGTAGCAATTCATTGAAGGTCGACGGTGCTTCAACATAATAGGTCGACATGTGGGCGTTGAAATAGCTTTGATGATTGTCTGAAAAGATGAATTGACCAGAATGCCCGATTTCATGAATCAAGGTATAGACATCGCTCAAACGGCCTGTCCAGCTCATGAGTACATAAGGGTGTACGCGATATGGGTCCGCCGCATAACCACCGGAATCCTTGCCACTGTTAGCAGCAAAGTCCACCCAGCGCTCTTCTTGGTAACGAGCAACTTCCTGACAATATTCTTGCCCCAAAGGTTCTACCGACTTCATGACCAAATCATAGGCATCGTCAATAGTCACTTCAGGATTGAGGGCGCTGTCCAAGTCCAATTTCCAGTCTGCAAAGGTCATCTTTTCAAGACCATTTACCTTGGCAACATGCTTGAGGTATCTCTGAGCGACTGGTGCAAAGTCCTTCATGATGAGGTCAATCTGGCGATCAAACATGACACGGTCCACTTCTTGTTCAGCTAGAAGATAGTCAAAGACAGAGTCATATCCCTTCATATCAGCCAAGAGTTTTTCAGACTTGACCTGAGCCAGATAGGCTGCTGCAGCCGTATTTTGGTGCTTACGAAGTCCCTCTGAGAAGGAACGGAAGGATTTCTCACGAACCTCAGCATCCTCGTGATTTTGGTAGAAATTCTCATAGGTGACAAAGCTGTTTTTATAGGTCTTGCCATGGGCTTCAAAGTCAGCCATTTCAAAATCCCCAGCTCGCATCTTAGTATAAATGTCCTGCGGACTATAGAAAACTTCACCGAGATTTGTCAAGGTCTTCTCCACATCTGCCCCTAAGTAGTGGGCTTTTTTGATTTTAGCCTGACGAATGGCAGCTGTTAAATGTGGCAATTTACCCAAACGGTCCAAGACTTCCTCGTCTGCTGCCACCAAGGCATCGTCAAAGAAGGTCAAGGCTACGCTGGCAGCTGTTTCAAATTCCATCCCAGCTTGGGCAATATTGGCAAATTCGTCATTGCTATAGTCCGTCGTCTGAGGCATAAAAGCATAGTTGCCAATATGGCTCATCTGAATGTAGATCTGTTCCAATTCCGCAAAGGCCTTCTCGAAATCCTCAAAAATGTGAAGATTGCCCTTGTAATCACGGCTAAACTGGTTGATGTCTTCGCGAGCTTTCTCGATTGCACGCAAGAAATCCTCACGGTCTTGGTATAGGGCTGTTAAGTCCCAGAGTTCCTTCTCTGGAAATTCTGAACGGTGTTTTTGTTCCATTTTCTTCCTCTTATTTCTCTAATTCTACTAAAACACTAAGGGCTGATAAGGCGTAAAGCGGTGCTGTTTCTGCTCGCAAAATACGAGGACCTAGGCCTACCAAAACGGCTCCCTTAGCTTCAAAACTTTCGATTTCTGCAGGTGACAGACCGCCTTCTGGACCAAAGATAAAGAGCAGTTTGGCTCCTGTTTCAAGACCAGTGACTGCTTGCAGAAGCGCAGCGGCTTCTCCTTCTTTAGCTGATTCTTCATAGGCTACTATGATAGAGTCAAACTGGTCCAGCTGAGCTAGAAAATCTGCTTTTTTCTCGAAAAGTTTAATACTTGGTACAATATTACGCTTGCTTTGCTCGGCTGCTCCAAGGGCAATTTTTTCTAGTTTTTCAACTTTTTTACCCAATTTCTTGCCATCCCACTTGGCAACTGACCAGTCTGCAGGAAAGGCCCAGATTTGGCTAGCACCCAGTTCGGTTACTTTTTGAGCGATGAACTCCAGCTTGTCTCCCTTGGGAAATCCAGATGCGATGGTCACTTGGACTGGTAGTTCCACATTGTCATTTAATTCTTGGACCAACTCAAACTGACGATTTTCCATATCCAGCACGCGCGCCAAGCGCTTGATGCCATCATCAAAGACTAAGGTAACCTCATCCTCTTCTTTCAAGCGCATAACCTGAAACATATGCTTACTGGTTTCCTTGTCCTCGATAGTGACAGGAGAGATAGCACTGCCTTTTACAAAATACTGCTGCATGCTAGCCTCCAATCACACCAGAGATATCCTTGGTTTTCTTAAAGACACAGGCATTCCATTCCCCTTGAACCATGTGAGTTTCGAGGAAAAATCCAGCTGATTCAGCCGACTCGCGCACCATGTCCCACTTATCCTTGATAATGCCACTCATGATCAGGTAGCCTTCGTCCTTGACCAGACAATAAGCATCCTCTGTCAGATGAATGAGGATATCCGCCAAGATATTAGCCACAATCACATCTGCCTCAATTTCCACACCCTTAAGCAAATCTCCAGCCGCTACATGGATATTTTCCATGCCAGGGTTGAGCTCAATATTTTCCTGAGCCACACGAACCGCCACATCATCCAGGTCATAGGCGAAAATTTCTTTAGCCCCCAGAAGCGAGCTGGCAATAGAGAGAACCCCTGAACCAGTCCCCACATCTAGCACCGTTTCGCCACCACGAAGAACCTGTTCCAAGGCAAAAAGGCTCATCTTGGTAGTTGGGTGGGTCCCCGTACCAAAGGCCATACCAGGATCCAGCTTGATAATTTTTTCTCCTGCTGTTGCCTCATAGTCCGTCCATGACGGTACGATGGTCAGGTCATGAGTGATGCGTGCCGGTTCATAATACTTCTTCCAGTTGTCAGCCCAGTCTTCCTCAGCCAAGGCAGTCGTGCCCATCTTGACTTCTCCTAGGTCCATAAAGTCGGTCAATTCTGCCAGACGAGCCTGCAAATCCGCTTCAACTGCTGCTACATCAACCGTTTCAGGGTAGTAGGCGGTCACTACGATTTCTTCCTGTTGCTCCACCTCTGGGAAAATTTCACCGAATCGGTCCACATTTCCCACATAGTCCATGCTGTCTTCAATTGCTACCCCTTGCGCTCCCAGCTCAATCAAGAGATTGGAAACCAACTCCTCTCCCTCACGCTTCACTGTAACTTTTAACTCTTGCCATGTTTCCATTATTAAGATACCAAGCCCGTAAAACACAAAGCCAAAATAGGAAACTCTCTGAAGACGTTTGTGTCTAAGAGAAGTTTATCTTTTTGGCACCGTGTTTAGGGCGGGTTCAGTTTAGAAATTTAACCGAACCATCCTTTCTATTTCTCTATCAATTTTTTCATGTAGACCATATCCATGCCTTCTTTTTCAGCCTCAATGTGGATTTGACGATAGCCGTTTTTCTCGTAAAAAGCAACCATGCCTGCATCCTGTAACACCGTACACAAATCCCATTGTGTGATGGTTGGAAATTCTTTTTCCAGTAAGCTTAAACCTTTAGATCCATACCCTTTTCCTTGATACTGAGGCAAAATCGCTGCCGTTCCCAACCAAGCTTTCGTTAACTCGGCATTGGTCTGAACTCGTAAAAATCCGATGTTTTCTTCATCTTCTTTTACAAAGTAGTAATAGCTATTGGGACGCTCGACTAATTTCCACTTAATTCGTTCGCAGTCCTCGAGATAAGGGTCATATTCATCATGGTATTTTTCATAAACAGCCTTAAAGCTGGCTCTCTGAATTGCAATAATAGTTTCTAAATCCTCTGCTCCCGCTCGAACAAGTGTTATCATAAACTTTCCTCCAAATAATCTCTCAATCTTCCCTGCAACTGAGGCACTGCCTGTTTAGAATTGAGAAATTCCTCAATAGGCATCAATTTATAGCCCTGTCCTTCATCTCCGAAGATGATATTGTCAAATTGTTCTTGTCTTAGCTGACCAACCATAAAGACCGATTTCTTGCCTTTAAAAATTACGCTAGGATAAATCTTGCTCCAAAGCAGACAGTCTTCATCTAAATGAATTCCCAGTTCCTCATAAACTTCACGCCGAGCGCATTCAAAAGGGCTTTCGTCCCCTTCACGGCCACCACCTGGCAACTCCCACATGTTGGGACAAGGGATATCGTCCTTGTCATCACGCAAAATCGTCAGTAGCTTATCCCCACAAAAGAGGGCAATCTTGCAACCTTGGAAATCCATTCTGCTATTCAATAATTCCATGATATTTACTCTTTTCTATGATAACAATTACTCTCTAGGAAAATACGAGCTAGCTTTCTTCGATTACTTTTTGGCACTCTGCATCCCAGTATGCTTGCCATCTGCCATGTTTTTTAGCAAAATAAACCGTAAACTCATCATTTACATAATCTGCAACATAGCGAAGATTAGGCGGGTTTTCCTCATCACTTAATATCCAAGTATGGAAGTAAAAGGTTTTCTCCCACCTCTTCTGAGTATAGCCGAGATCCTTGGCATACTGAGGGATGGGTTGTTGCATCTCACTTTCCAAATAGGACTGAATAGCATTGTCAATACTATTTAAACGAGCTAATAGTTGCTGAAACTGCTCTTCTTCCTCCGTCTTAAAACCAACTAGAAATTCAAATTCCGCAAAATCTTCAGGAAATTCAAGTTCTGTGATTTTCCCATCCTCAGCATAGCGTCCTTCCTCATTAACAAGGCGACGAGCTCCTGACTTCAATACTCTCTCGAAATCTAGATCCGCAAAGCGATTGCGGGGAAGAATATCAACTGACGGCTCAGTTTTAGCTGACCTGCTCCTGAAAAACTGTTTGACTTTTTCTAGCATAATCTCCCCCTTCTCCTTGAATTCATTATTTAAAAATGTCCACTTAGAATCTTTTCTAATACCTCGGATAAGGGTAAAATTCTCCCTCTTCCAAGCCAACTTTTCCTTCTTCAAAGACTTCTTGGTTCCATTCCATGACAAATTCCTCTGCTTCTGGGTCTTCCAAAAAGTCCATGAGGGTATCTAGCCCAACCTCAGCAGTATCTTTAAGGAAAAGGGCAAAATAAGCTAAAAACTCGCGAGAAAATCCTTTTTTAGGTAGATAAGGGATAACCGTTAAATAGTCTTCTGCATTGACGGTTGACTTAGCAGGATTGTAGAAAAGGACCGCTTCCTCAAAAAGAATGTCATCTGATGAAACCTCTCCGTCTTCATCCACCATCTCCACACCTGCAGCATTTTGCGCTTCCAATAGAAAACTCACTTCTACCGCGTGGTTACGCTTGTCCCAACTAATCTCAAAGTCAAAGGGAAAGTTCTTGTCCAACTCTTCCTCTAAAATATCTAAAAATCCGTATGTTGCCATTTTGTCCTCTTTCTATGCGACTCTTTAATCGCCCCGATTGCTCGGAAATATGCTAAAATAGATACTACCATCTTACCACAAAATTATTTTATGTCCTAATTATACCATATTACCTCATTTAAACCCTTGGTATCAGTGATTTTCTTAAAAGTCTGATTTCTTCATTTCTCATAAAAATCAATATAAAAAGCCCTCGAAAGGGCTAATAAATCTATAAAATCAATAGGCGAGTAACTAGCACAAGTGGACGTGCTTTTTTATTGACTATTACCACGATACCACGCTTAATCTTAGGCTTGAACTTTCTTATCTGCAATAGCGTCTGTCAAAGTCTGAGAAAAGTTAAGTCCCATTTCTCGTCCCAACTTATCTGCCCATTTTGGTATGGTCAAAGTCTTTTTAATGGGTTCCTGACTTCCTAGGTATTCTGATACATCAACAGATACCATAGAAATAAAAGATTTATCAAGGTCATAGGTTGACACGAAATCTTCATCATCTTTAAAAGGATCATTATCAATTAAAGACAAGCTATTGATATCTGATGGCTGAGGTAACTCTCCATCACTCTCTATCAAATCTGCAACAGTTATCCCTAGCCACTCCGACCCCATAGCCAAAGCCTCAGAAATCCCCTCTCCTTGTGTAGCTGAGTATTCAAAATCTGGGAAATGGACAAAATAAGTCGCTTCTGTTCCGTCTGTGTCGTCATAATAAAATAAAGCTGGATACGTAACTAACATTTCACTACCTCCATATCAAAAAGCAGGGACTGAATTTTACAACCCAGCTTGCTTTCCTATCCCTCTTTCAGTGTACTTATTCAGCTCACCATGAAGGATTGTGATAGGTCTTTCCCCTTGCTTCTCCATTTTAATATGGGAGCCTTTACCGCCTCTAGTCTTTATCCAACCATGGGCCGTAAGGAGTTTAACCATCTCTTTTTGTGTCATAGGTATAGCGCTTTTACCTCCTGACAACACCATTACAACACGTGTTACACGTATTGTAAAGGAGTGATACTTATTATTCTATTATACATAAAAGCCCCTAGATGTGGTTCTAAGGGAAACCAATTTATTCAGACCTATTTTTCTAATGAATAGTAAAAACTGCTTCTTTATCGAGCAATTCATCATCTGTATAGTCAATTGTAAAAGTATCTCGATCTAAGACAAATTGAGGCGGAGTTGAATGAATCATAGGACCACTGCGTACTCTATATTTTTTATCTCCAATTTTTACAAACTGATACTCTTCGAAAATCTCTTCAAACCACGTCAACGTCGCCTTACCGTACTCAAGTACAGCCTGCGGCTAGTTTCCTAGTTTGCTCTTTGATTTTCATTGAGTATGATTAACTCTCAAGTCTTCGAAATCAGGATTTTCAACAGTTATTACAAGGAGGCGATTTACTACTTCAAAAACATCAATTATTCTATTTTTCATATTTTTTCAACCCATTATTAGAATGAACTTCTTGGTAAGCAAAATCAAGTTTAGATTTAATGTTTTCGTACAAATCTAAAATCTCTTTTGGAGTATCTTCCCGGAAGAAAAGTTTTCTTTTCCCTGAAATAACTTGATCACTAAGAATCCAATGACGAATTTGTTTTGTAAAAATCAAAATTTCCTGACTTGGTAGTTCCATCATTTCCATTGCTTATCACCTCTCTTTTCATTATAGTTCATACAATGACATTCAGCAATATTATTTCTCAAGTCAGCACTTCCACTTCTTTAGGCTCAACTATCCTATTTTGAGCTTTAAGGAAAATCAAATTTCTCATTCTGATACCTCTCCTCATTAAATTAAATAGTCAAAAAGATTCTATCTCACTCCCTGATTATTACAAAACCATTGAAATATCACAACTAATAGGCTAGAATGGACATAGTAAGATATAGTAGATGAGTCATTCTACTCAAATCCACGCTAGAAAGGACTGCTATGCCAGACAATCTCGCGCTTCGCATGCGCCCTAAAACCATCGACCAGGTCATCGGTCAGGAGCATCTGGTCGGACCTGGAAAAATCATCCGCCGCATGGTGGAAGCCAACCGCCTGTCCTCCATGATTCTATACGGCCCTCCGGGAATCGGCAAAACCAGTATTGCCTCTGCCATCGCTGGAACGACCAAGTATGCCTTTCGAACTTTCAATGCGACAGTTGATAGTAAAAAGCGACTGCAAGAAATCGCTGAAGAAGCTAAATTTTCTGGTGGTCTCGTCCTATTGCTAGACGAAATTCATCGACTAGATAAGACCAAGCAAGACTTCCTCTTGCCTCTCTTGGAAAGTGGACTGGTCATCATGATTGGGGCTACGACTGAAAATCCTTTCTTTTCTGTCACTCCTGCCATTCGCAGTCGCGTTCAAATTTTTGAGTTGGAACCTCTGTCTAACCAAGACGTCAAAGAGGCCCTGCAAATAGCTCTAAGTAACCCTGAGCGTGGTTTTGATTTTCCAGTAGAACTAGATGAGGATGCGCTGGATTTCATCGCAACCTCTACAAACGGAGACCTTCGCTCTGCCTTCAACTCACTGGACTTGGCTGTTCTCTCTACCCCTGAGAATGACGAGGGCATTCGCCACATCACCTTAGACATCATGGAAAATAGTCTTCAGAGAAGCTACATCACTATGGACAAGGATGGAGACGGTCACTATGATGTTCTATCTGCCCTGCAAAAGTCTATCCGTGGCTCGGATGTGGATGCTAGTCTCCACTATGCTGCCCGCTTGATTGAGGCTGGTGATTTGCCAAGTCTCGCTCGACGCTTGACCGTTATCGCCTATGAAGATATCGGTTTGGCCAACCCTGAAGCCCAGATTCATACCGTGACTGCTCTGGATGCTGCACAAAGGATTGGATTCCCAGAAGCCCGCATTCTCATTGCCAATGTCGTGATTGATTTGGCCCTTTCTCCAAAATCCAACTCAGCCTATGTAGCTATGGATAAGGCACTTGCTGACCTCAAAACATCAGGGCACTTGCCTATTCCGCGACACCTGCGTGATGGGCACTACAGTGGAAGCAAGGAACTTGGCAATGCCCAAGACTATCTCTATCCACACAACTATCCTGGAAATTGGGTCAAGCAAGACTATCTGCCAGAAAAAATTCGTAATCATCACTATTTCCAAGCAGAAGATACTGGTAAATATGAACGGGCCTTGGCTCAAAGAAAGGAAGCTATCGACCGTTTGCGAAAAATCTGAAATCCTTTTCAAAAAATTGCACTTTCCTCTTGATTTTTTTTGAAAAAGTGGTATCATATAAGTATAGAAACGCTGTGGTGTACGACTTCACACTTAAGTGTTGACCGACTATTTTTTGTATTATTAGGGAAACAAAAGTCTTCTAACAGCATGTAGGCCGTCTCACACGGAAACAGCTTCAGTTAGAGCGAGTTGCCCACCTGCTTAATTGCGCGGGTTCAATACAAACCGTGAAGTTTCGGCACCAATACAGCTTTTTTCTTTGCCTCCTTAGCTCAGCTGGCAGAGCAGCGGACTCTTAATCCGTGGGTCACAGGTTCGATCCCTGTAGGGGGCATCTACATACAACAGGAAAAGTCTTGGAACCAAGGTTTTTTTGCTTAAATAAAATTTTTTTCAAATTCTTTAGAAAACTAGCTTAAATCATAATCCAACACCAATTTTACAAATACCATAAACTAAGCTTATATACCCAAAACACAAAAAGTTCTCTTTCCACTATTTTAGAAAGAGAACTTTTTCTTTAGGAGAAATAACTTAATTTTTAATCAATTCGTGATAGCTCAGCTGGCACCGTTAAGTAATAAGTTGCAGTCAAGCTTGCTTCACCTTGATTGACAAAAATCTCGATGGAATTTTTATCTAGAACAACTTCCAATTCTTTAGCTTCAATATCTACATACCGTCGACTAGTGTCCTGTTCTTCTTCACCTAGAATTTTTTGAATAAGATGGCTACGATCAATGTAAACTTGCTGCGCATTACTATCATAACCAAATTCAAGATAATCTATATCATTTCCTAAGTGGTAATGACAATCTTTATCTATTTGGATTTGATATTGGCCTTTTTTAACAGGGAATTGTCTTAGTTTGCCATCTTCCAATCTTAGAATTCTAGGTAAAGTCATGGCACATGCCCATTTGTGTTCTTGGTCATGGGTTGGAAGGGTACGCCCCCATGTCTGCATCCAAGCAATCAGGATACGACGATTTTGATCGTCCAACAATGTTTGAGGCGCATAGAAGTCTTGGCCATGATCAATTTCTTGAACTGATTCTGGGATAAAACATTTTTCTCCCCAATCTACCTTACCCGTGAACAAAAGCGATGAGTTGATGTTATGATATGAGTCTCCCTCACGCTGATAACGCATGGGTGACATAATAAGGCAATCCTTCCCATCTAACTCGAAGTAATCTGGGCATTCCCACATAAAGCCTTGGTGTTCTACCCCTTTTAAAAAGATGGATTCGAACTGCCATTCTACTAGGTTATCGGACCCTAGTAGAACGATACAGCCCACATTATCCTTGTGTTTGGCAGCTACTACGGAGTAATAGCGTCCATCTTTTTCAAAGAGTTTTGGATCACGGAAATCAGCAGCAATCAACTCATCTGGCAAGTCTGTTCCTGTTGCAACTGGATTTTGTTCAATCTTTTCAAAATGAATCCCGTCATCTGAAAATGCCATATTTTGCACTTGGCGGACACCGGTTTTTTCTTCGATATGCCCAGTGTACATGAGCCAGAGGCGATCATCCTTGACAATGGCAGAGCCTGAGAAACAACCATTTCGGTCATAATCTTGGTCAGGAGCAAGTGCCACTGGCAAGTGCTCCCAAGTCACCAAGTCCTTACTTTTAGCATGTCCCCAGTGCATAGGTCCCCAAACACTATCATATGGATAGAATTGATAAAAGAGATGGTATTCTCCACGAAAATAGACAAATCCATTTGGATCATTGATCCAACCAATCTCAGCTGAAAAATGTTCTTCAGGCTTATATTGAGTATTAACGAGATGTTTATTTTCTGCTATAAAACGATTGGCTTTTTCTACTGTGTATTTCTTATCTCCCATAATCAACCTCTAGTTTTTGTTTGCTTGGTATTGGTCATAGTATCTTTGTTTAATAGCGAGGTAATCAGAAAGTCCGTATTTTTCAAGTTCTTTCTTGTAATCATCCCACTCAGTATCAATATTGCCATTTACAATCCATTCAGCACGTTTACGGTAGATATAGTCATTCATATCTGCTTCGATATGGGCAATTTTGTCCAAATCTTCCTGTGTCATAAAGACTCTTGGATAGTTATTGTCATTGCTCATGTAAGGAACATAATATTCTTTGATAAGATCCAAACGCCATTTGGCATCATCTGGCATGGTTGTCACTTTACCATAGTATGAATCTAGAATAGCTAGTGGTCCTCCTACTTCAGTCTTTTGACGAAGTTCTGCTGGTGCAGTTCCGTTTAGTGGTAAGTGTTTTAGACTATTTGACGCTTGATCCAATTCAAAGATGTTTTGTTGTTTGTCATCTCCATAAGTTCCCCAGTTATTTTGCACAGATTGGAGTGGAGCGTATTGTGCATCAATCCATTTAGCTGTCAATTCTAGGTTTTTGTTTACACTAGTAATAACCATCTTGTCACGTGCAAATCCCATACCGTTTGTACGAGCTACGTGTTTTTGACCACTTGGTCCAGCAAGTACTGGTAAAACATCATAACTTTCATTACTTCCAGTAACATTACTCTTATCCCATGTAAAGTAAACACCAAATTTCTGATCATGACCTTTAGCAATGTAACTATTCCAATCATGTTCGAAAGCTTCTTTATCAATCAAGCCTTTTTCTTGTAATTGACGGATAAATTTGACACCTTCTTTATAGTTATCATTATCTGCTGTGAAATCAACTTTGCCATCATTTCCTACTACTAAATGATCATCGTTATCCCCTATACCAAATGCAGCAAATAGGAATTTAAAATCTTCGTTTCCGTTACCACTAATAAATGAAAATGGAATTTCATCAGCCTCTCCATTTCCATTTGGATCCCCGTTTTTGAAAGCTTCTAGGACTTTAATCAAATCATCAGTAGTTTTTGGCATTTCAAGACCAAGTTTCTTAAGCCAATCTTTGTTAATCCAAGCCATATCGTTGACGCTGTGAATAGACTCTTTACCATCTCCAAGCTCTTCAATCCATGGGAATGAATAGATGTGTCCGTCAGGTGCTGTCATCAAGGCCTTGTATTCTGGTTTCTCATCCAAAATTTTCTTAAGATTTGGCATATATTTATCAATCAAGTCTTCAACTGGAATGATTACACCTTTCTTAGCCCAGTTCATCAAGTCCACATCTGAAGCTCCGTCGTTGTGGATAGCATCTGGTAGATCACCACTAGAAATATCCAAGTTACGTTTTTCTGCAAAGTCGGACTGGTAGTTGGTCCAATCAATATGAACTCCTGTTTCCTTTTCCAAACGTTGCAAAATTAACTTTTCATTTGGGTCTTTGGGTGCTAACGGTGAACTGGCTGTCATAAACTTCAATGTTTTCTTTTCTTGAAGCGGGAATGTTACACCTTCCAACTTATAATCTGGACTTGAAGCTGTATTTTTTGAGCTACAGGCTGCAAGTACTGATAAACTAGCTGTCAACAAAACTGCTGATTTTGTGAATGTTTTGAATTTCATGAGAAAACTCCTTTTATTTTTTCTTTTTTTATCCTTTAAGTAAACCAGCCATAATTCCTTTATCAAAGTATTTTTGGAAGAATGGATACATAACAATCAATGGCAAGCTAGAAATGACAATAGTTGCGTATTTAATCAATTCAGCTAAACGTTTCATTTCATTCATAGCCGCTTGTGCTCCAATCATGTCTTGACCTGGTTGGCTCTGAATGAGAATTTTACGAAGTACTAGTTGCAATGGTTCCAAGTTTGGATCCTTGATATAAATCATTGCATCAAAGTATGAGTTCCACTGGCCGACAAAAGCATAGAGGAAGAGAACAAACATAATTGGTTTTGCAAGAGGAAGCATGATTTTGAAGAAAATCTGTAAATCATTTGCACCATCAATGACCGCTGCTTCAACTAATTCTTCAGGCAATCCTTGGAAATAAGCCCTAGCAAGAATAATATTCCAAACATTGACAGCACCTGGAACAATGATAGCCCATGGAGTATTCAGCATGCCCAAATCTTTTACCAGCAAGTAAGTTGGGACTAAACCACCACCAAAGAACATGGTTACAATCAAGAAGTAGTTAATCCAACGGCGCCCTACCAAGTCTTTCTTAGAAAGAGGATAAGCTGTAAACACAGATAGCAAGACTGTTAAAGCCGCAAAGCCAAAAGAGTATAGTAGAGAATTGATAAAACCTCTTAGAATAGATTGGTCACTGAATACACGCTGGTAACCTTCTACCGTCCAATCGGCTGGATTAAAGCTAATCCCTCTACTAACCAGAACCTTAGGATCCATAAAGGATGCTACGACGATATAAAGTAAAGGAAGTAAGGTTATCAAAACGATAAAGACAATAATGATTTTATTTAAGAGTAAGATACGTCTATCAAATTTTGTATCCATAATCGAATTTTTCATGCTTCCCTCCTTAAATTCCTTCACCATTATTCACGCGTTTAACGATTTGGTTAACCGCGACTAGCAATACTACGTTAATCACTGCATTAAACAAACCAACCGCTGTTGAGTAAGAATAGTCTCCTGATACAAGACCAACTTTATAGACATATGTAGAGATAATTTCAGAAGTTGGCAAGTTCAACGATGTCTGCATCAGGAATGCTTTTTCATATCCGACATTCATGATTCCACCTGCAGCTAAAACAAATTGGATAACCATAATAGGCTTAAGAGCTGGAATATCAATGTGCCAGATTCGTTGGAAGATATTGGCTCCATCCAGTCGTGCTGCTTCTACTAAGGCTGGATCTACATTTACCAACGTTGCCGTGTAGAGCGTTGAAGCCCACCCCATTCCTTGCCAGATACCACTAAAGATGTATAAAGGTCTAAAGAAGTCTGGATTTGTCAAGAAGTCAGCCTTCATTCCAAACATAGAGAGAAAATTGTTAATTGGTCCTCCCACTGAAAAGAAAAGGAAAATCATACCAACGATAACAACGACTGAGATAAAGTTTGGTGCGTATAAAATGAGCTGAATTCGTTTTTTAACTTTTTCACTCAAGAGTTGATTGAGCATAATAGCAAGAATGATTGGTGGTAAAAAGCCAAGCAATAAACCATAGATACTTAATTTTAAAGTATTGGCTAACAAGATACCAAAGTTGGGAGAGGATATGAATTTTGTAAACTCAGAAAAACCAATCCAATCACTCCCTAAAATTCCTTTTAAGGGATTGTAATCTTTAAATGCGATTAAAACCCCGTACATAGGAATGTATTTAAAGATAAAGGTTAAAACTAAACCAGGGACAGTCATCAATAACAAGAGTTTTTGTTTCTTGATTCTTTCCCAAAGAGAAACTTGCTTCGCTTTGCTATTCATAGCAACCTCCTTTTTTGAAACGTTTCATTTTTGGTCGAAAAAGATAACGCTTGGCGCTGTCTATTTGTTTTGTTTTTGAAACGTTTCATTTTTGTTTTAAAAAAATAAATCTTTTTTTATCTGAATTCATTCTAACATTGTTAGCGTTTTCTGTCAAGACTTATTTTCATTTTTTGTTGTTTTTCCTTCAACAAATTTCACTGGTAGGATTGTCTGCAAATTAACAGTCTTTCCATCAATAATATCAAACAAAATCCGAACCGCTTCTTTTGCCATTTCTTCCAATGGTTGTTCAATAGTTGAAAGTAGATAATCTCTATCTCCAGCCATTTTAATTCCATCGTATCCAATAATTTGGACATCATGAGGAATACGTTTACCATTTTTTTCTAGTATATCAATAACATCTAAAGCTGCAAAGTCGTTAATTGTAAAAATTCCATCTATAGAATGATTGTCTTCCAAGAAACTCTCTAGCTTTCCATGATAGTCAGTAACTGTCTCATCCAAATCAAAAATACTAAGAGGTATTTTATGCTCTTGGACATACTTTTCAAAGGAAATTCTACGACGTTTGGTTTCATTAATGGTTGTATTATGTCCGCCCACAAAGGCTAAATGCTGACATCCTTTACTAATTAATTGTTTAGCTGCTTCTCTTCCACCTGCATCATTATCTGATGAAACACAAGGAATGGCAATATCTGAGTATGTGCGGTCAATACTAACAAAGGGAATTCCTGACGTCAAGTAATGTTCAATTGGACTATAGGTAATGGCAACCACTCCATCAACTTTATTATGACGCAACATCTCCAGATAGTCTTGCTCTCTATTTGTACCATTGATAGAACATAAGAGTAATTTGTTATTTCTCTTATAGACTTCATTTTCCACATGCATAGCAAATTCTGAAAAGAAGGGATGCCAGATACTTGGTACAATGATTGCAATCGTTTCTGTTCGATTTTTTTTCATTCCTCTAGCATAGTAATCTGGAATGTAATTCAAAGTTTTAATCGCTTGCTCCACTTTTTTCAAGGTTACTTCTTTAATGCCTTTTTCTTTATTAATCACACGTGAAACTGTTCCAACGCTAACTCCTGCTTCTAAAGCAACATCTTTCATGGTAATTGATTTTCTTTGTTCTACCATATTATCACCTCCTTTCAATATATAGTATCATGCAAACGCTTTTTTAGCAACTATTTCTCAATCATTTTTGTCCAGACCCTTTTTCCCATCATGAATAAAATCACTCCAATTAGCTTTTGAAAATACTTCAATTTTCATGTGTAAACATCTACATAAAACAGGAAAAGACTTTGCTTGCTTCTATCTCCCCTTTTTCATGATGTATTTTCGTTCTGGTGCATCAATGGTTTGAATGATCTCAAATCCTTCTTTTTGATAAAGGTGCTGAGCTGCTTGATTTGCTTCGAAGACATTTAGAGAAATAGTATCTATGTCTCCATTTTCAAAGGCCAAACTAACAAATTTCCTTAAAGCCTGACTACCTAAGCCTTGCCCCTGTTTCTGAGGATTGATAAAAAATCTTCCAATATGAAGATTGCTGTCTTCTAGCCTGATTTTCTGGATAAGCCCGACAAACTCTTGTCCTTCAAAGATTGAAAAGATTCCTTCCAACTCTTGCAAGACTTGAATTGTCAAGGGAAAAGGAATCATTGTTCCCATCCATTGTTCTTGAAATGATTTGCCTAGGGAGTTGGACCATTGGCATACGAGCTGAGCGTTTTCTGGGCTCACCTTTTCTTCAAAACGAATTGTCATCTTTTCCTCCCCATCTTATCTATGTTTCTCCATTATACTACTTCTCCCATTTTTTACGAATAGATAAGTATGATTGATTTTTATTTTTTTCTTGTTGGGAGCATTCTCGCTTCCTTTCTTGGTTTGGTCATTGACCGCTTTCCAGAGCAATCCATTATCCGACCGGCTAGTCACTGCGATTCCTGTCAGACTCGCTTGCGTCCCTTAGATTTAATTCCGATTCTCTCGCAGGTCTTCAATCGCTTTCGCTGTCGCTACTGCAAGGCTCCTTATCCTGTCTGGTATACCCTTTTGGAACTAGGCTTAGGACTCATATTTCTGCTTTACTCTTGGGGATGGCTCTCCTTGGGACAAGTCATCCTAATCACCGCTGGTTTGACCTTGGGTATCTACGACTTTCGCCATCAGGAATATCCCTTACTGGTCTGGATGACTTTCCACCTAATCCTCATGGCTTCCTCTGGCTGGAATCTGGTCATGATTTTCTTCCTTGTTCTTGGAATTTTGGCTCATTTTATCGATATTCGCATGGGCGCAGGGGATTTTCTCTTTTTAGCTTCTTGTACTCTCGTCTTTAGTGTGACTGAATTACTCATCTTGATTCAGTTTGCTTCTGCAACAGGAATTCTAGCCTTTCTCCTGCAAAAGAAAAAGGAAAGACTTCCTTTCGTGCCTTTCCTCTTGTTCGCTGCTTGTGTGATTATTTTTGGTAAGCTACTGCTTGTTTGATAAAGTCCAATTTTTGCCATATGTCCTTCATGAAATTATTTCACAGTTGAATTATAAATTATTTCTTTTGTACAAAGGAATGATGTTATCAAATCGATCTGTTCTTTTATCTTCTTGATACTGATCAAAAAATTTCATTTCGACTGAAAATATTTCGCTTATAAACTGTAAACGAATACTTTGTTTAGACATTATAGTCGCTAGACTGACTAGATGATTACTCAAAACGACGTCCAGGATACTCTTTACTTTGCTTGGTTTTTTTACAAAAATTTGATCATCCAAAGGTTCAATCATTTTGTAACCTTTTTGCGCAATTTGACGATAAAAGTAAGAATGTTGCTTTGGAGTCAATAATCCTAACTTAAAAGCTCGATACTCTAAAGCCTGTATCGAAACATTCAAATCCGACTTCAATAAAATATAACTATCAGGATTGCTGACACGCTTGCCAACCTTCTCTTCAAATTTGACTAAAAACTCTTCTTTTGGCAATAAAAAACATGATGCAAAATAATTTGCTTCTTGCTCCAAACGATCGCCATCTTCATTCATATCTTTATATTTGTGTAAAAGAATATGTCCTAGCTCATGAGCTAAGTCAAAATTTCGACGTACAGATGATTTATTCGTCCCCAACACAATATAAGGTCTTCCCAATTTTGACCATGCGCTATAAGCATCAGCTTGACCATTAATTAATCGTTCCACGATATAGATGCCTGAACGTTCTAATTTATAAAGCAAATCATGATTATCTTTTGAAATACCTAATTTTTCCCTGGCATAAAGAGCCAATTCCTCAATAGATTCTTCCTTATGATAAGATTCACTCACTACATTACTTAGGTCATGAATTGTAATATTAGGTATAATTACAAAACTTTCAAAATAATCAATCAAACTATCTACCTTATGTAAATACATAGTTTGAATATCTATTGTTTTCCGTGTTGCTAGATCTGCATTTCTAAAGGCAATTACAGAAGAATCAAATCGAATGCTCTCTTCTTCCTGTTCAAAATAAGTTAAATCAACATGAAATTGGTTGGCCAAATGCATTTTGGTTGATAATTTAGGTTTCGTTTCGTTGGACTCAAACTGCCAAATGGCTTGTTCCGTTAAATTAATTCTCTGAGCCAATTCTGCTCTACTTAAACCATTTAACAGCCGTAATTCTTTCAATACCCGACCATTAAACATTTACATACTCCTTACTACTTTTGACCTTCTTGTTTTTCTATTCTTGGAATAATTTCAAAATCTTCTGTTTCCGATAATTCTGAAAAATTAGGAATATTTTGATATTTAGCTTCTTCGAAATGGTACGAACTTGATTGAATATACTCAGACAAATCCTGAATCAAGTGTAACTGACCAGTTCGTGCATCAGGCATAACAACATCTACAGATATAATATTGTTTTCTGAGTCCGCCTCATAAGTTAAAATCATAAATTTTTCGATATTCGAATTTTTGGTAGCTTGTTCAATTTCTTGAATCATTTCATCAGAAACTAACTCCATCTGAATTGGAAAAGAATGACTATCTTCATCATTTTTGTAGGAAGAATGTTGATTAAGATAAAGTGTATTCATCCGAGCATATTCAAATAAGTAGCCACTCTTATTTTTTTGTACCAAAGGAAATTGGCTCGTAAGTCGCTTCTTACCCTTTATAATTAACAATACTTTCCCATATTTTTCTGTATTTGTTTCAAATTCTAAATATCCCCAAGTCTGTCCTGCTAATTGTAATTTATACTCAAACAAATCTGCTGATGCAAATGCATTATCAATATGATTAGGTCGCGTCCATGCATAACCATTCGACACTTTCATTGTCTCTCTTTTTTCTAGACGTTCATCTACATAATCTTTTTGCCCTTTCATCAAAGTATCTACAATTTTTTGTGCCTCAAGTGAATCAAAGAGATCCTGATTCAACATAATTCTTCCTCCTCCGAATACTTTTTAATGAATTATATCATTTTCTTAAAGAAATTACTACAATAATTAGCTTTTTCTTAAAGTTATATATTAGAGTAATTTAGCAAATGATATCTAAAACCAGCTTTTCTCCTGCAAAAGAAAAAGGAAAGACTTCCTTTTGTGCCTTTCCTCTTACTTGCTGCTTGTGTGATTATTTTTGGTAAGCTACTGCTTGTTTGATAAAGTCCTGAATCGGCTCTCCTTGGTGGAGGGCTTTTACAATTTTCGAACCGACAATAACACCATCCGATACCGCATTGAAGCGTTCTACATCAGCTTGACTAGATACGCCAAATCCTGTCAAGACTGGGATATCGGCCACTTGATGAAGTTGTGCCAAGTGCTTGTCCAAATCTGCGCGGTAATTGCCTGATTTCCCTGTCACCCCATTGATGGCAACCGCATAGACGAATCCTTCTGCCCCATCAATCAACTCTTTCTGACGCTCAAGCCCTGTCGTCAAACTAACTAGAGGAATCAAGGCGATGTCTGTATCTGCCAAAAATGGTTCTACAAAGTTGGCATGCTCATGAGGCAGGTCTGGGATAATCAAGCCCTTCACAGCTGTATCAGCCAGATCTTTGACAAAATTCTCCACACCGTACTGAAAGAGGGGGTTGAAGTAGGTCATGATGACCAGTGGAACCTCTGTTTCAATTGTTTTCAAGGTTTCAACCAAAGCCTGGGTAGAGGTCCCGTGGGCTAAACTGCGCAGGCCAGCTTCTTCGATAACAGGTCCATCTGCAACAGGATCTGAAAAGGGAATGCCCACTTCAATTGCAGAGACACCTAAATCTTCTAAAAAGTGAATTGTTTCCCCAAGTCCATCCAAACCTTTCTCATGGTCTCCAGCCATGATATAGGGAACGAAAATTCCTTTTCCAGCTGCTTTTATAGCGTTTAATTTTTCTGTTAGTGTCTTAGGCATGAGCTTCTCCCTTCTTTGCTGCATCTGCTTCCAAGCGGTCCTTGACTTGAACCACATCCTTGTCCCCACGACCTGATAGACAGACAATCATAGACTTGTCTGGTCCAAGTTCTTTGGCCAATTTCACCGCAAAGGCGATAGCATGACTCGATTCCAAGGCTGGGATAATCCCTTCCACACGAGACAAGAGTTGGAATCCTTCCAAGGCTTCTTCGTCTGTTACAGGGACATAGCTGGCACGTTTAATATCGTGGTAGTGAGAATGCTCTGGACCGATACCAGGATAGTCCAAACCTGCTGAGATAGAGAAGGCTTCAAGAATTTGACCATGGGCATCTTGGAGCACATCCATGAGGGAACCGTGAAGGACACCTGGACGACCCTTGGTCAAGGTAGCTGCGTGGTGCTCTGTATCCACACCAAGTCCAGCCGCTTCAGCTCCATACATAGCTACAGACTCATCTTCTACAAAGGGATGGAAGAGCCCAATAGCATTAGATCCACCACCAACACAGGCTACTAGGGCATCGGGCAGATTTTGACCTGTCATATCGCGATACTGTTGTTTAGCTTCGCGACCGATGACACTTTGGAAGTCACGAACGATTTCTGGAAATGGATGAGGCCCCAAGGCAGAACCAAGGATATAGTGGGTATCGTCGATATTAGCCACCCATGAACGAAGGGCTGCATTGACCGCATCCTTGAGCACGCGCGAACCATCTGTTACAGCCTCGACCTTGGCTCCCAAAAGCTCCATGCGGAAGACATTGAGGGCTTGGCGTTTGACATCTTCCTCACCCATGTAGATGGTACATTCCATGTTAAAGAGGGCCGCAGCAGTTGCAGTTGCCACACCGTGCTGACCAGCACCCGTTTCTGCGATAATTTTCTTTTTACCCATGCGTTTGGCAAGCCAAACTTGTCCTAAGGCATTGTTAATCTTGTGGGCTCCTGTATGGTTAAGGTCTTCCCGTTTGAGATAAATCTTGGCTCCGCCGATATGCTGGGTCAAGTTTTTTGCGTAATAAAGAGGAGTTTCACGTCCTACGTACTGGCGCAAAAGCTGGTTTAATTCCTCTTGGAAACTTGGGTCTGCCTGACTTTCACGGTAGGCCTTCTCCAACTCCAAAACTGCTGTCATCAATATTTCTGGGACAAAACGTCCGCCGAATTTTCCGTAAAATCCATCTTTATTTGGTTCCTGATATGCCATGCTTTACCCTCTCTATAAATCTTCTAATCTTTTCATGATCTTTTTGTCCATCTGTCTCCACTCCGCTTGATACATCTACTGCATAGGGAGTAAAGTGTTGAATTGCTTTTACTACATTGTCTTCATTAAGCCCACCTGCGATAAAGAAAGACTGAGTTAATCCAGTCGTATCCAGTTGAGCCCAGTCAAAGGTCTGGCCACTTCCTGCCACAGGGGCATCAAAGAGTAGATAATCTGCCTGAGAATTGGGGACATGCCCATTTCCATCTACCTGCACAGCCTGAATACTGGCACAAGGCAAATTCTCAAATAAATCATCTGCCACCTGACCGTGAACTTGAACCAAGTCCAAGCCAACTTTGTCAATCGCTTCTAGCAGTTCTGCCCGACTTGGTGAAACAAATACACCAACCTTTTTCACATCCGCAGGAATAAGCTTTGCCAGCACAGCTGCCTCTTCTAAAGTCACCTGTCTTTTACTAGGTGCAAAGACAAAACCGATATAATCGGCTCCTGCTGAAACGGCTGTTTCCACCGCTTCTTTGGTCGATAGTCCACAAATTTTAACCTTTGTCAATCTGCAACTCCTTGGTTCTCTGGGCTACATCTTCTGCCTGCATGAGAGCTGTCCCTACTAAAATTCCGTTAAAGTATGGCGCTAGTCGTTCCGCATCCTGCCCTGTGAAAATAGCAGATTCAGAAATGTAATAACGTCCTTCCTTAAAGTGTTGGGACAAGTCTACACTGGTCTGCAAGTCGACTTCAAAGGTAGTCAAATTGCGATTATTGACCCCGATAATCTGGGCACCAAGTCTGTGAGCCACTTCTAGTTCAGCTAGATTGTGGGTTTCCACTAAGACTTCCAGACCAAGTTCCGTCGCGTAGTCATAAAGTTCCTTAAGACGTTCTTCTGACAAGGCTGCCACAATGAGCAAGATGACTGTCGCACCTGCATTGCGAGCGCGGATGATTTGCTTTTCATCGATGATAAAGTCCTTGTTGAGCGTCGGAATGTTTACCTGACTGGAAATCTCCCTTAGATAATCCAAATGACCTTTAAAGAAAACCTCATCTGTCAAAACAGAAATCATCACTGCACCATTTGCTTCATAAGTCTGGGCCTGTTGCACAATATCCACATCGAGATTGATATCTCCCAAACTAGGGCTAGCTTTCTTGACCTCAGCGATTACCTGCAAGCGGTCCTGATGATTCTTCAAAAATTCTGCCAAGCGATAGGTCTGGCGCAGAGGCTGGATTTGCTCCAGCTTCATCTGCTCCACCTCACGCGCCTTCTGCTCTAAGATTCGTGCTAAAAATTCCTGACTCATTTTTGGTACTCCTGTAACAGTCTGAGTTTTTCAAGGGCCTTGCCTCTAGCAATCACTTGACGAGCCAAGGCAACTCCTTCCTTGATGCTATCAATCTTACCATTAGCATAGAAACCAAGACCAGCATTCAAGACTGTCGTTTCCAAGAATGGACTTGCTTCGTTTTTCAGAACGCTGAGCAAAATTTCTGCATTTTCCTGAGCATTCCCACCACGAATATCTTCCATAGCATAGCCTTCCATTCCCAAATCCTCTGGAGTAAAGCTTGACAAGCTGATTTCGCCATTTTCAAGAAGTGCAATCTTGGTTGTTCCGTTCAAGCCAGCTTCATCCAACCCTTCTGGTCCAGCAACCACGATGGCACGTTTGCGACCCATATTTTTCAAAACCTGAGCTGTACTTTCTAGGAGTTCTGGACGACTAATTCCAAGAAGCTGTGTTTCTAAAGCCATTGGATGAATCAGTGGACCAGTCAAATTCATAATCGTTGGAATTCCCAATTCCAAACGAGCTGGCATGATGTATTTCATAGCTGGGTGCATATTTTTAGCGAAGAGAAAGACGATTCCAGTTTTATCAAAGACCTTACCTAGTTCAGCTGGTTTGAGGTCAAGATTGATTCCCAAGGCTTCGAGGACATCTGCGGAGCCAGATTTAGAAGAAATCGAGCGGTTACCATGCTTGGCCATGTGAATACCGCCACCAGCCAAGACAAAGGCTGCAGTTGTGGAAATATTAAAACTGAAAGACTTGTCCCCACCTGTACCACAGTTGTCCATGGCATCATGAATCTCAGTTGGAATATGCTGGGCATGTCCTCTCATGACTTGGGCAATGGCTGTGCGTTCTTCAGGTGTTTCCCCCTTCATCTTAAGAGCTAAGAGGAGAGAAGCAATCTGCGCTTCAGTTACACGCCCAGTTACGATACGCTCAATGACATCCATCATTTCCACACCTGATAAATTTTCAAATTTTGCTAGTTTTTCAATAATCTCTTTCATCCTAGTTTCCTCACTTTACAACCTTCTCGATAAAATTCCGAATAGAAGACAAGCCGTCTGGCGTTCCAATGCTCTCTGGATGGTACTGGAAGCCATAAATCGGTAGGTTTTTATGTTGAATCCCCATGATGGCTTGGTCATCAGTCGAACGAGCTGTCACTTCAAAGTCTTCTGGCATTTCCTCAATCAAAATACTGTGATAACGCATGACCGCACGGCCATCCTCAATACCTTGATACAAAACAGATGGCGCTTCAAAGTTGATATTGCTCTGTTTCCCATGCATGACTTTTGGAGCCAAACCTAGCTTACCACCAAAGACTTCTGCAATGGCTTGGTGACCCAAACAAATCCCTAGAATCGGCTTCTTGCCTGCAAAATCACAAATCATGTCTTCCATCTTTCCAGCATCAACTGGCCAACCAGGACCAGGAGAAAAGACCAGACCATCTGCTTTTTCAGCTTCTTCATACAGCTTGGAATCATCATTTCTCAGAACCTGAACTTCTGCAAAATTCCCAATGTATTGGGCCAAGTTATAGGTAAAAGAATCATAGTTGTCAATCAATAAAATCATGGTCTTAGTTCTCCAATTCTAGTCATAGATTTTGCTTTGTTAATGGTTTCTTGGTATTCGTTTTGGGCGATAGAGTCGTAGACAATCCCTGCCCCAGCCTGCACATAGGCTCTTTGATTTTTGAGAATCATGGTTCGGATGGCAATGGCCAAATCCATATCACCCGTCGCAGACAAGTAGCCGATTGCTCCCGCGTATACGCCCCGTTTTTCTGTTTCCAGTTCATAGATGCGTCTCATAGCTCGAATCTTTGGTGCTCCAGAAACTGTTCCAGCAGGAAGTGTTGATTTCAAGGCATCCATAGCAGTGAGTTCTGGAAGCAAACGTCCCTTGACCACGCTGGTCAAATGCATAACATAGCGGAAGAGCTCCACCTTCATATACTTAGTAACTTGGACACTGGCCGTTTCAGAGATGCGGCCAATATCGTTACGCCCCAAGTCTACCAACATTCGATGTTCTGCTGTTTCCTTCTCATCAGAGAGGAGGTCAGTCGCCAAGGTCTTGTCTTCTTCATCCGTAGCCCCTCTTGGTCGCGTCCCTGCAATCGGATTGGTTGTCACGATGCCATTTTTGACAGAAACTAAACTTTCTGGACTAGCTCCGATGATTTGATAATCCCCAAAATCATAGAAATAAAGGTAATTAGATGGATTGGTCACGCGGAGATTTCTGTAGAAGTCAAATGGATTTCCAGTCACCTCTGCTGAGAAGCGTTGACTAAGTACACATTGGAACATATCGCCATTACGAATCAAGTCACGAGCTATTTCCACCATTTCCTCAAACTTCTGAGGAGCAATATGGGGGTTGAAGTCTAACGGAGATAGATCCAAGTCTTCAAATTCATTTGGAGCAGGAATGCGTAATTCCTCAAGCACTTGGTTCAAGGCTTCTTCCAAGTTTTCTTGACTGCGCTCACTATAGAGAGCATCCTCTATGACATGGATTTTTTCCTTCTTGTGGTCAAAGACCATGTAACTCTCATAAACAAAGAAATGCATGTCTGGCGTCCCAATTGTATCTTGAGGGATTTGACCAATTTCTTCATAAAGCGAAATCATATCGTAACCAACAAAACCAATTGCCCCACCACCAAAAGGTAGATCTGAATGGTGCTGGCTCTTATGAGTCACTTCATAAAGGAAATCCAAGGAATCCCGATCAATCACTTGACCATTTTGATAAAGAACTCCATTTTCAAACTTAATCTCAAAAACTGGATTATAGGCTAAGATAGAAAAACGAGCTGTTTCCTTGTCTCTCGGAATACTCTCTAAGATAACCTTGTGTTGCCCCTTTAGGCGCATATAAGCCAAGATTGGCGATAAGACATCTCCATGAATGATTCGTTCCATTGTAATTTCCCTTTCAGTTCTACTTCTAGTCCGTGGTGACTGTATGAAAAATCCCCACGCAAAATAACTTGCGTGAGGACGAAATTCGCGGTGCCACCTCAATTATAGGATTTCTCCTATCTCTCATTCCTGTCTTAGAAAGATTCTGTAACAGGCTGTGCGATAAAGGGCACTCCCTTGAGAATGATGTTTTCTTCTCTCGTTTCAGATGGACCCAACCTTACAGTTTTCTCTGCTTGTTTTCAGCAACCACAAGCTCTCTGTGAGAGAAAGGACTGTAATTTTTCCATCTTTTATTTTTTAGCTTCTAGGTAGTCTGCAATCGCAGCTACGTCCTTGTCTCCACGACCAGAGACATTGATGAAGAGATGTTCATCTCGGTACACCTTTATACTCTTCAAACCGCGTCAACTTCACCTTGCCGTA
>NZ_VMLA01000027.1:50215-82611 GCF_013276425.1 Streptococcus sp. 3874
ATTTTCATTGAGTATTACTAGCTTTTTTCGTATTAGTCCGGCCTTTTTGTTTGCTTTTAGTAGTAGGCAAGGAGCTGTAGATAGAACTCAAGTTCATCAAAGCGACTTAAGGCCCTAATAAAAGATAAACAAAATGACGGATAGAAAAAAGCCCACACACGGAATCTACTTCCATGTGAGGGCGTTGGTAACGCGGTGCCACCTCAATTATAAAGGAACTATCTCCTTTACATCTCTGCCTTGTCTAACAACAAGCTGCACTGTAAGGTGTGCGCACCGAATTTTCATTGTTTCAAATTCATTTTCAAAATCAGCCCACTTTCACTACTTCCAACCACCTATTCACAACCACCACAGGCTCCCTGAAGATCAAAAATAGTTACTTTTCTGATTTGTTGAACTTATTTTAATACTTTGTTTTTTCTTTGTCAAGACTTTTTTACGATTTTTTTGAAAATATCATTCGAATGTGACCATGTCTTCCTTAAATCGAACATGAACATGTCCCACTTGTTAGAAATTGGATCCAACTCAATAGAAACTGAATGGAGGCTAAACAGAACTTATTTTAGAACACTCCATCTTTTCCACTAGGATTTTCAAGAATTAAACAATACTAGAAACTCTGTCTCCTAACAAATTTAGGAGAAACTTCAACAGATGTGACACTTTCCCCTTTAATAATTGCTAAAACACCTTCTATCATTTCTTTAGCCAATTTAACATAATTGGGAGCAATTGTAGACAAAGCTGGAGTATAATACTGAGAAATAGGAATATTATCAAATCCAATGATAGAAATATCATCTGGAATAAGAATTCCTTTCTCATAGCACGCACGAATCAAGCCCTGAACCTTTTCATCTCCTGAAACAAAAATAATGTCCGGATAATTTTGGGTAGTCAAGTGCTGCATTGCATAAGAATAAACTGAATCAATTGTAGATAAGCCATAAATGACTTTTAAATCCATAAAGTAATTTTTATCATTCAGAAAAGAACGCACACCTCTTTCACGATCCTTATTAACATGGGATTCTCCTCCCATAAGCAACCACATATTTTTAAATTTTTCTTCAGTTACAGCTTTCATCATATCATAAGTAGCTTGAAAATTATTATTAGATACATAGACTACTCCAGACGTTTGAGATTCACCGAAAACAAGAAAAGGCATATGGTTCTTCTTTAAATACTGAATTCTGATATCATCTACACTTTCATAAAAAACAATAACACCATCTACTAGGCTACCTGTGCTTGATATAATTGAATTACTAATTGTATCCTCCTCTCCAAAGTACTCAACTATAGCATTAACACCAAATTCTTTACACGTCCGTAACACTTTATCTAACAGCGTATGAAACCAAATTAAAGGAAAAGAGTCGATTTTTTTTACAGAAATCAATATATTTATAGCTTCTTTTTTAGTTAAATTTTTTGCATACGCATTTGGAATATACGACAATTCCTCTATAACTTTTTGAATCGCTTGATAAGTTTCTTCTTTAACATTTACTCCACCATTAATAACTCGTGAAACTGTTTTTGGAGAAAAACCTGATAAACGTGCAATATCATAAATAGTTACCTTTTTCCCATTTATATTTTTCATTTCAGTCCTCCATTACGAACATTCTAATATTACTATACAATATTTAATTTTTTTTAACAAGAGAATTTAGTAAATTATTTAAGATCCACAAATTCACAAAATTAATTTTACAAATATTCTTTCCCTTCAAAAAAGTTTAAATTGCATTTCACACCTTTATTTTTAAGAATGTTTCCAACTTCACGACAAATAAATTCATATGAGAAAAAACTGCCATAAAATTGTAGATTAACTTTTTCAGTAAAATGTGTAGGATTTATAAAAACATATAATAGCCTGTCAATGTAACATTTTAACATAGAGTTAATTTTTTCTTTAAAGATAACATTTGTTATCAACTCATCAGGAGGTAAATGAAAGGCAAACACCATTTCACAAATATCATAAAAAGAAATAAATTTGTATACTTGTATCAAACAATTATTATCAAAATATTCTATTTTACCTAAATCAAAATTGATTTTATAATCTTTCATAAAAACCTCTGAGCAAAAATCTACTCAAAAATTAGATGATTAAAACATCTAAAAAACAAAAGGACAAAAACATCTGTCCCTTTGTTTACTAAATTTCAGCTAATTTCTTCGACATAAATAACACCTACAATATTAGCAATTTCTTCCATTAGTTTAAGGTGCTCAAATCTACCTGATAATTCCAGAGTAATAAATGACGCGATTTTTTTGTCTGGAACATCAAAATATTCAATTCTGTCAGAATTAACATCTCCAAATGCAGTTCTAGAATCAGTCATTCTAATGCCATTTTCTGCACAATAAACCAATACACGATTATAGGCTTCTGTAGATTTAACCACTATATACAATTCAATCATTTTAGAACGATTTCGTAGATATTTTTTTAGTGGTTGGAACATGGATATCACACCCCAAACAGAAATGGCTACTAAAAGAGCTCCCTCATAAAAACCTACTCCAATAGCTAATCCAATTCCAGCTGAAGCCCATATTCCGGCTGCAGTTGTTAAACCAGTTATTTTCTTTTTATCTGTAATAAGTATTGTTCCAGCCCCAAGAAAACCAACACCTGATATAACCTGCGCACCTAAGCGTGTAGGATCTCCTGTACCAAATTTATAAGATACGTATTCATTCGTCATCATAATTAAACATGCAGCCAGACAAACAATACTATGTGTACGAATACCTGCTGGTTGAGATTTACTTCCTCTCTCTAAACCAATTACACCACCAATAACTACTGATAAAACAATCCTGACAACTATTTCAATATGTGATAACCCAAGACTAGTGGCTGTCATGATTATTTCCTTACTTTACGCCCCGGTCTTTGTGTGAAGTATAATACAGTTCCAGAAACAATCATCAGAACAATTGTATAAACAAATACCAGAGCTTGTGCATTAGATGTTGCTGTTTCATCACCTGCAGATCGAATCGTAATACCTAATGGTTGAGCTAGGGGATGGTGTAAAGGAATACAGATAAGTCGAAGTCAGTTAATAAAGAGTTAAAGTTTAAAGCAATAACAGAGAGAACAACCGGTAAAATAAATGGAATGATAACCTTCATCATAGTATAAAAAGGTGAAGCACCCATACTTCTTGCTGCATCTTCCATCTCATCATCAACACTAAATAAAATAGCACGTACCATTCTATAAGAAAATGGGATTTTTACAACTATATATGCAATAAGTAGAATTACCAAACCACCTACCAAAATCTGATTCAAGACAAGAAATTGTGGCTGATTAAAAGTAAATAATAAACTTACTGCTAAAAGTGTACTTGGTAGTAACCAAGGAAGTAGAGCACCATATTCAAATAAGAAATCAAAACGAGATTTATGTTTTCTGACAACACGAGCAAATACAACTGCGAGAATTGTTGCTGTTGTCGCAGCAATAATAGAATAAATAAAGCTGACCAAGAATGGAGAGAATGCCGCACTATTACTAAAGAATAAGCGATAATTTTCTAAAGTAAAGTTTGATAATGTTAAGTTACCTGTTTGAATTGCAACTGGATCTGTAAATGAGTATAATACTATAAAAATTAGTGGAAGCATGAAAACTGTGAACAATCCATATGCTACAATGTGAGCAATGATATTCCAAGGCTTAGACGCAATTTTTTGTTTTTTAAGAGGCGCTTTAGTCTTAGAGATAGAAATATAATTTCCACCTTTTTCTATCTTATTCATGATAGTAAGCAAAATTGTAGTTGCAATACCTAAAATAATTGCAAGTAAGGCAGCTAAATCACGAGAATTCCCCATCCCTGCAAATGTAATAATCATTGGATTTATAGTTTGAAATTCTTTACCACCAACAATCATGGGTGCTGCTACTGCAGATAAACCACTAAGAAAAACCATAATAGTAAGTGCAAATAGAGTTGGAATTAAGGTTGGTAACACTACTTTTCGGAAAACAGTAAATGGTTTTGCTCCCATATTTCGAGCAGCCTCAATAGTGTGATAGTCAACGCTTCGAATTGTATTTGTTAAAAACAATGTATGATTAGCAGTTCCTGAAAATGTCATAATGAATAAGACTGCACCATACCCAATAAACCAGTTAGAGTCTAAAGAAGGGATAACATTTTGTAAAAATTTTGTAATCAATCCATAAGGACCATAGACAAATTTATATCCAGTCGCTAAAACCACTCCTCCATAAATTAAAGAAGTCATATAACCTAATTTTAAAATTTTAGCACCTTTAATATCAAAGTACTCTGTAAATAGAACACAAAGAATACCTACGATATTAACTGTAATAATGAGTGAAAATGCTAACTTAAAACTGTTCATAATACTCTGAAGTGCTCTCTGAGATTTTAGAACACGATGTACAGCATCAAGGGAAAATTCTCCTCCTTTTACAAATACATTCACTACTAGATCAAAGTTTGGATAAATAATAAATGTTACTAAGAACCAGATTAACCCTAAACGAATAAGCCAATCTTTTAAATTTAATTTATGACGCATACTGCACCTCCTTAAAATTGCAGAACGTCTGATGGAGTGATAAATAATTCCACACTTTCTCCGACAGATCTAATAGCAGCCTGACTATCAATACTTGTTACATTAAGAATCTGACTTTCAGAAACTTTTATTGTATAGTGAATTGTAACTCCAGAAAACTCAACATCAATAATTGTCCCTTTTAGAATAAAATCTTGTTCAGTTTCACGATTGAATCGAACTTTCTCTAATCGAATGTATCCTTTTTTATCCTCTAAGAAAACGCTTGTATTTTTCAATAATACTTCGTGGACTGTTTCATCAGTCAAAACATTAATATCTCCAATAAAATCACATACAAATTCAGTTTGAGAATTATGATAAATTTCTACTGGTGTACCGACCTGTTCGATGTATCCATTGTTAAAGACTGCAATTCTATCAGATAAAGTCAAGGCTTCCTCTTGATCATGAGTAACATATAAAGTAGTAATACCTAACTCTTTTTGAAGTCTTTTCAACTCTTTTCTCAAATCTACACGTAATTTTGCGTCAAGGTTTGACAATGGTTCATCTAGACAAAGAATTTTAGGTTCAAGAACCAGAGCACGAGCCAATGCTACCCTTTGTTGTTGACCCCCAGATAATTCTGATACATTACGCTGTAACTGTTGATCAGAGATCTTAATTTTTGCTGCTACTGCTGATACTTTAGCTTTAATAACATCTGGAGCTACCTTCTTAACTTTTAAACCAAATGCAATATTATCAAAAACAGTCATAGTTGGAAATAGCGCATAAGATTGAAATACAATACCAATTCCACGCTTTTCAGGTTCCAAATGAGTGACATCTGTTCCATTAACTTCAATACTTCCTGATGATGGATTTAGAAAACCTACCAAAGCTCTCAAAGTAGTTGATTTACCACATCCTGAAGGCCCAAGAAAAGTAAAGAATTCCCCTTCATGTATATCTAAATTCAGATTATCAATTGCAACAAAATCACCATATTTAATTTGAATATTATCAAATTTAATCATCTCACTAACTCCCTCTATCACTAAAACCAAAAGCCTCTCTTTATTTCTTCCATAAATTTAGAAATAATAGAGAGACTTGGACATAAAAATTAACTCTTATTTCTTATTGTACGTATTCTAATTCAGCTTTTTCTACCCATTCATCCAAATGCTTTCCAACAGCTTCCCAGTCAATATTTTGTGGTTTCACTTGATCAACAAATTTCTTAGTATCTTCTGGTAGATCTTTGAGGGCATCTTTATTTGCAGGAATAGATCCAAAGTTCTTACTATATTCTACTTGAATTTCTGATTGACCAAACCAATCAATAAATTCTTTAGCTAACGCTTGTTTTTTACTAGTGCTTAAAACCATAGTTTGTTCAGTTACAAATGGTACACCGATCTCAGGAGTCATAACTTTGAAAACAACATTTTGTTCTTTTTGTCCAACTAATGCACCAGAACCCCACATCATTCCATATTGTATTGGATCTTCTTTGTCTAACATCTTAACAATTGAACTTTCTCCCTTTTGAAGAGTGTATGCATTTTTCAAATATTCTTTTGCTACTTCCCAACCTTTTTCGGAAACACCTAATTCACCTTTATCATCAAGGTATCGAACTAAGATACTTGCTAGAATTGCACGTCCTGTACCACCTTGAAGACCAGAAATTGAATATTTACCTTTATACTTACTACCTAATTCTGTCCAATCTTTAGGCATTTCTTTTACATCAGGCGCCCCAATTAAAACTAATGGTTGAACAATCACAGGATTATAATAATTATCTTTATCTGATAAAGATTGATCAATTTTATCTAACCATTTAGGCTTGTACTGTACTAGTAATTTTTGATCTCTAATTTTATTTGAATCAACAGCACCAATTCCAAATACCATATCTGCAACTGCATTATTCTTCTCAGCAATAACACGGTCTGCTAATTGAGCGCCAGGGATATCAACCATTTTGATATTAAAACCAGCTTCTTTTGCTTTAGCAGTTAGCCAATCACCACGACCATTTGAGACTGAGTTCGAATAGATTACTAATTCTTGACTTTTATCAGCTTTTTCTTCAGATGAAGAAGCAGTCGTAGAATTTGAACCTCCAGAGCAAGCAGCAAGTGTAGTAAGAGCAACTCCCGTTGCAAGTACAGTAGACCAAACTTTCATTTTTTTCATGATAAGTTCTCCTTTTTTATTATTTTATTTAAATTTTTCGTGATATGGAACAAATTGTCTCATATCTTCAAATACAGTATAGTCAATACGGTTTACAGTAATAGTTGGAATCTTCTCTAATAAAATTTCAGTTAATTCTGCTCTGACTTTAGTAAACTCTTCTTCCTCCTCTTCGGTTAAAGGAATTCGAAGATACCCAATTGAAATATGGAATTGATATCTATCATGATTAGGGAAACGAACACCTGCTTTTTCTGAGACATAAGTACGAATTTCTTCTAATCTCTTTGCAGAAGCTTCATCTGCAGGTTCAACTAATATGTTTTGTTTTCCCATTTCAGTTACACGCATATGAATTTCTTCATCCAACAATGGAAAAATTTCAAGTTGTTTAGCAAAGTAATCATGTATTTCCTGTAAAGGTGTATCTAGAGGAAGATTACTGCTCCAAAACTCCGTTTCACGATTTTCATGGCACAACAATTCAATTACAGTCATGTGAATAGAATTCCTTGGAGTTAAAGTGAACTTATCGATAAATGGTAATTCTCTATAACGTGATTGAATAATATCAACAACTTCCATCAAATCTTGTTTAGTATAAAGATTTGCTACAACTGTATTCCCAGGGAAATGATTAAATTCCCCATTCTCTTTGAACTTAATTTTTGTTAAGTTTTTCATATAAAGACCTTCTTTTTTATATTTGACATCGGTGTCATC
The DNA here is from genome assembly GCF_013276425.1 of Streptococcus sp. 3874. Classification (NCBI taxonomy): domain Bacteria; kingdom Bacillati; phylum Bacillota; class Bacilli; order Lactobacillales; family Streptococcaceae; genus Streptococcus; species Streptococcus sp. 3874. The sequence continues at coordinate 57,728 of NZ_VMLA01000027.1, forward strand.
ATGTTTACATTATACAATGAAACCGTTTCCTTTGTCAAGCGCTGTCAAACATTTTTTTTAATTTATCTTTCATTAAATATACATTTCATTAAAAGGTTAAGTAATTTTTCCAAAATACAGCACTCATATAGACAGTATCATCAATTATAGCCATTGGGATTTTTTGATTGCCAATTCCATGTATCTCTACACATGTCTTCAATCGATTTTGTTGTTCTCCAATTTAATTCCTTATATGCTTTGTCTGCATTTGCATAACAAGTTGCAACGTCTCCTGAACGTCTTGGAACTATTTTATAAGGAATAGGGATCTTATTAACACTTTCAAATGTATTTACAAGTTGTAATACACTAGTGCCTTCTCCCGAGCCTAGGTTATAGATATAAACATCTGTTTTTTCAGATACTTTTTCTAAAGCTTTTATATGTCCTATTGCTAAATCTACTACATGGATATAATCACGCACACCAGTACCATCAAGCGTATCATAATCATTTCCGAACACACTTAGCTCTGACAGCTTACCTACCGCTACTTGTGCAATATAAGGCATCAAGTTGTTAGGAATTCCTGAGGGATCTTCCCCAATAAGCCCAGACTCATGAGCACCAATTGGATTGAAATAACGAAGCAACGCAATACTCCATTCTGAATCTGCCACATGAACATCTTTTAAAATTTGCTCAAGCATCACTTTCGTATACCCATAAGGATTTGTCGCACTTGTTTGCATCGTCTCAATTAGAGGTGACTGATTGTTAATTCCATATACAGTCGCACTTGAAGAAAAGACAATCTTTTTAACATTAAATTCTGACATCACTTCAACAAGTGCCAATGTACTCATAATATTATTTTTGTAGTACATCACAGGCTTTTGCACGGATTCTCCGACAGCTTTATAACCTGCAAAATGAATTGCAGCATCAATCGATTCTTGTTCAAATACCTTTCTCAATGCTTGTTTATCACAAACATCTAATTCGTAAAACACAGGACGTATTCCTGTAATTGCTTCAATACGGTCTAGCACCAAGATGCTAGAATTCGAAAGGTTGTCGACAATGATAACTTCCTTTCCTAAATTTAGTAATTCTACTACGGTATGGCTACCAATATAACCAGCTCCGCCTGTTACCAATATTGCCATTTGGGTTTCCTCCTAATTAATTCCAACCGACTTAACAAATCTCATAAACGCTTCATGTCCAGATGAAGTATTCTTATAAACACCTGCATCTTCTAGGACTCTCGCAAATGCTTGTCCTACTTCGTGTTGAACTACGCTATTAACCTCTTCTTTTTTAATGTTAGGATATTTTTCTTTCAATTGGTCGGCCCATTCTAAATGATAATCCGCAATTGCGTTTTCCTCTCCTAAAAGATATTTTCCAACTTCTTCTAACTCTGGTTTCAAACGAGGTGGTAATATCGCAAGTCCCATCACTTCGATTAATCCGATATTTTCCTTTTTAATATGTTGTACATCTTGATGAGGATGGAAAACACCATCTGGGTATTGTTCAGTAGTATGATTATCTCTTAGAACAATATCTAATTCATATCTCCCGTCCACTTTACGAGCAATAGGAGTCACCGTATGGTGTGGGACATCTTCAGTCATAGCAATGATGTCTACTTCTAAATCTGAATATTCTCTCCACTTATTTAGAATTTTAGTAGCTAAATCTAACAAGCGATTTTTATTTTCACTTTGTAACCTAATTACTGACATTGGCCATTTTACAATACCAGCATTAATATCCTCAAAGTCTTTAAAACGAAATTCACTCTCAAATTTTGCTTTTTCCATTGGGAAAATATATTTCCCTCCCTGATAGTGGTTATGACTAAGAATGGAGCCTCCTGAGATAGGAAGATCAGAATTTGAACCAGCAAAATATCCTGGCAAAATATCAACAATCTCCAATAATTGTTCAAATGTTTTAGAGGTAATAGCCATTGGTACATGTTGACTATTCAAAAATATCGCATGCTCATTAAAGTATGAGTAGGGAGAATACTGGAATCCCCATACTTCGTCACCAAGTTTCAACCGAATAATTCTATGATTCGAACGTGCTGGATAATTTATTCGCCCCTGATATCCTTCATTTTCCATACATAGTAAACATTTGGGATAATTAGTTGCTTTTACTAATTTTTCAGCAGCAATTGTTTTTGGATCTTTTTCGGGTTTTGACAAATTTATCGTAATCTCTAGCTCTCCATATTTAGTTGATGCTCTAAACTCAATATTCTTAGCAATAGCAGAAGTTTTAATATAATCACTATCTTTACTTAACTTATAAAACTCTTCAACTGCTTCTTGAGGTGATATATCATATGAACTCCAAAAAATATCATTTAATCGACTAGGTAAAGGAACTATGAAATTCATTAACTCTGCTCCTAAACATTCCTTTTCCTCGATTAAATCTTTAATTTTACCGTTTTTTAAGGCGATTTCCACTAAGTAATCTTTTATTTGTTTCAGGTCATTTTCATCGGAAATGCGATCAGTTCCCTCCTCACCTATTAACGCTAATACTCTATTTTTCACATATATTTTGTCAATTTCATTATACATTCCGTATTCAATTACTCTATCAACAAAATTATCAATAATTGTTTTCATATATTTTTCTTTCTAATTTATGTTCCCATATTTTCTATACATTATCCATTTATAAATTGCTTGCGTAGTATGAGCAATTTTATCAAGGTGATGAATAATATCTAAAGCACCAATTACTTCAGAAACATTCCCATCATCTTCAAATATGTAATTCATTATTTTCTTTTCAATATTTATACTAAGCTCTTCTATCTCATTCTGTTTTTGTATAACAACCATATCTAAACATCCAGATTGTTCCTCTCTATAACAAGATATAGCCCTATTCATATGCTGTCCGATAACTTCATGAAGTATTTTTATTTCTGAAATAATTTTCTTCAAATTTTCATTATTTTGAATAATCTGTAGATTTTTTAAAATTTCAACAATTCTATCCCCAATACGTTCAATGTCAGTTGATATTTTTATTACACTAATAATTCTTCTTAAGTCATATGAAACAGGATGTTGTAAACAAATTAACTCAAATCCTTTTTTATCAATATTTAGAACTGACTCATTTATGATTAAATCTTCTTTAATCAATTCTACTCGTTCTTCATTTGATAAATATTCAAATAACTTCTCATATTTATCAAGCACAGATACCCAAATGGTCTCTAAATTATTTGATAATTCTATAATTTCATTTTCTAAATATAACCTTAACATTTAGGTACCTCTTCTTAACAAAGTTCAATAGTAACAATTAATATTTTAAACAATATATCAAACATCAATAACTAGAATACTTGCATCATCCTTCTTTCCATAGATTGGATCAATAGCAGAAGAATTAAATCTCATCTTAATTAACTCTTCAAAAGTTTTATTTTGATTATTTTGATAGAATTCATAAAAGCCATCGCTCATTAAAACAATTTGTTCACTAGTAACATCTATTTGATTAATAATAGCATGGTCTAAAAATCTCTCATCCAACGAACCTATCCAGTACCCACTCGGTTGATTAGATAATTTTCTGATTTTTTGTAAAATAATTTTTTTATTTAAAACACTACTTGTACCAATTGAATCTTTTATCTCATTTTTCCCTTTTTCAAATAAGTTATCTACTCTATGATCAGTTATTTCCATTTCGTTTACTAACATGACGCAGTCACCTAGCATCATATACTCCAACTTTTTTTCTGAAAGTTTAGCAAATATAAAAGCAAATGTTGGTAAGCGATAATACTCTGTTAATTCATATGAGTTTAAACCGATTTCATCTTTAACCTCGAGTAAAGCAGTTTCAAATATTTGTTTAAGAGTTTTTGATTCTTTACAATTAACCGACAAACTTTCTGATAAAATATGTACAACTTCTGAGACTGAATAACCTATCTCCTCTTTAGAATTATATAAATCTGTAGCTCCATCAATAATCCAAAAATACTGATTTTGTGAACCTACAGCATCCTCATTTTCTACGGAACTTCCTTGTATCGAACAAATTTTATTTATCTTTACCATAATACTTCAACCCTTTTAGTGTCAAAAGTAAACCAATTCCTGTCACTGTTAAGAATAGTTCCATAATCTTGTTCGAACCAGTCTTTGGTAATTTTTGTTTTACATCTACTATTTCTTTAGATTTATTAATATGATTTTCAGTTTCTCTGCCATCTCCAACTATTTTATAGTTTACTTCTTCTGTCTTATTATCTTGTTTATTGTCGATCTTGTCATTCATTTGTCTATTATCTTTACTTGAGTTAAACTCTCCGTTCTTCTGGTTACTATCAATTACATTATTTGAATTAGATTGTTTTTCATGCACATATGAACTTGTTTTAAATTTTTCCTCTTTGTTTTTTTCTTTTTCGTTTTTATCACTTAAGTTATTTGTTACAATTTTGTAAAGCCCATTCTCCGTTACAATATTGAAATTACCATCGCTATCACGTATAACAGGTTCTTTCCCATTTCCATTAGATTTGATGAATGATATATACTTACCGGATAAATTATAAAATTGGTTATTTAAAACGGTTATTTTACCCTTTGAATCCTCAATAACAATTCCTTCTTTACCACCGAATATACTATTCTCTGAGACTACTAAATTATCACTAACTCGTAATAATTCAATATTTGGTTGTTCTGTTTCCTTAGAATTATTATTAATTACATTTTTTGTTACAGTAATATCTGATACTTTTCCTAAATATTCTGCACTATCTTTTGCAACTCGTATCGCTTTTGTTTTAGGATCGGCAATATTAAATATATTTTCGGCGATAACCACCTGTTTATTTAAATCTAATAGGTCTTTAGTGTTTTTATAGCTATAAGCATTTACTAAAGCTGCTCCGCTTTCTCGATAATGTACACTCTCTCCTTTAACTTTCTTATCAAAGCGATTTCCTTTGATTAATACATCAGTGAATCCTGTAAAACGTACACCTGCATACATCATGTTATCAAAATGATTATTTAAAATTTTAATATTAGAGGGGTTCTGTGTCGACAATGTTTGATAGTGTGTGCCAATTGCTGTTACTAATTCCCCAGATTTATCACTTTTGCCAAAATAGGAATTTTGAATAGTAACATTTTCAGATTTTTTCCCATCATCATTCAAAGCATAAGGAAAACCTTTTCTAGTTAATGGTTCAATCTGAATACTCTCCTTACTTATAATTTGCCCATCTTTCATAGTTTTAGGTAAAGCTTGACCAAGAAAACGAGAATTATCGACTAATACATTCTTCGAACCTGCAATTTGAATAGCATGCCCTTGATAACTATCCTTGAATGTTACATTTTTTATAGTTACGTTATTTGAATTCCCAATAGCAAATGCACCTGAAGAATTTATAAGTGGTAGATTTTTTGCTTTAGTTCCTTCTTCATTCAAAGCACCGTTCATATCAATAGTACCACCAGAATAACTAATATCTTCTGTTGGACCCCATTCTACTTGCGCACCATCATCCGTAAATAAACCTGTCATAAAAACAATGGAAGGATGATTCTTAATATTTATACCATTTAGAATGGTAGCTTTCTCATTCAATTCTAAGTGTGTATGACTTTTTAAAAAAACAATTTCTTTTACTAAATAAGTTCCTTCAGGAAAATATACATTTCCTCCACCTAGTCCTTTAGCTGCAGCATCTATTGTATCTTGAATTGCTTGACGATCATCATTAACTCCGTCACCTATTGCTCCATAATCTTTTACACTTAAAGCAGTATCTTCAAATTCTTTTTTGATAATTCTGTCACTTATAACATCTTCCTTATAACTCTTATTTTCATTAGTAGATGTTACTGTAGATTCAACTGTTCTGTTGTCTAATTGTGAATTGGAACGAATAGTACCATTAGAGCTGATACTATTAACACTTAACGAATTATCTAAACCATTAGTGGTTGAATTAGAGGCAATCATTTCAGCAGAACGATTCTGATTAACAGTTGGTGAATTATCTAAATCATTAGTAATTGCATTAGAAGACTCTTTTGTAGCCATCGGTGAAGAACTAGTAACAACTTCATCCGATAAAATACCTTGGCTTCCCAAAATTGAAATTGCCAATAGTACCGAGCAGGTCCCCACCTTTAATTTACGAATACTGAATACCTCATTAGGAACAAAATATTTCATCAGAACCTCCAATTTTTTTACTATTTTTTAACAATTGATTATTACTTTTCTTAAAATAGATAGAATGACACCGCTGTCATTATCTTTATCATATATTTTCCAAATTGAATTGTCAAGAAATAACACAAGAAAATATTAAAATTTATACTCTTCGGAAATCTCTTCAAACTAGGTCAGTGCCGCCTTGCCCTAAGTCTAGGTTACTGACTTGGTCAGTTCTATAGTAGATTGAAACTAGAATAGTACACCTCTACTTATAAAACATTGTTAGAAATCGATTTGACTGTCCTGATCGATTTGTCCTATTCTTATTTCATTTTACTATATCTACAACCTCAAAGCAGGGTTTTGAGCTATCTATGGCCAACTTCCTAGTTTGCTCTTTAGCCTTCCATTTAAAAATGATGCTATCTTTCTTAGCTTGAATATAAAATATCCCATTTACTATATTTAAATTTATTGATATGTTGTAAATTATAAATGAAAGAACAAATACCTTGTCATACAAGCATTCGCCAGGGATATTTACCTGAATATCGCTCATATGGCGGATTGAAACTAAAACACTACAATATATTTCTTAAATAGACCCTCTATAAAAGCTAGATTTAACCTCGATAAAAATAGATGCAGTGCTTCTAAAATACTGGAATAGGGCATATAGGTAATCGTAGACAAGTGTTTTATAGATTGTCTCGCAGGAGATCTAATGATGTATAGCAAGCTTCACTAAACATATGGGATATTTGTATTATTATAATATCAAAACGCTATAAATTCTATCATGCAAAAGAATGACTAGAACATGAAAGACAGGCACAAAACTTTGAACAATATTCTGAAAACAAAAAAAGACGCGAGTTTCCACAATCTCACTCATGGAAACTCACGTCTTTCAAAAAATAGGGTGAATTGAAAACTAGAACAAGACACTAGATTTTCTAAATGATGTCTAGTAAGGATTCTAAATGCTACACCAAATTGCTCACATCTTATTTCAAACCACGGGACTCCCACAAGAAAGGAAAATCCTATAAAAATTCTCTCTCTGAGGAGAAAGGGGCCTCAACTACAGGTGTAAACTATTATCAATTGAAAACAACAGTTTTTACACTCAATTAGACTTTTTAGGGACAGTATTACTTTCGCTTGTCTGTAGTTTGTCATTTTTTTGATAAAGTTAGCACTTTTTCAGAAACTGTTTTGAAAGTCTCAATGATATAGTCCACTTCTTCATCGCTTAATTTAGTGTGAAGAGGGAGCGTAATTTCATTTTCAAAGAAGGCATAGGCTCTTGGATAATTCGCCATATCAAAGCCAAGATTCTTATAGGCTGTCAAGAGCGGAAGTGGCTTGTAGTGTACATTACTTGCAATTCCTGCTTTGGCCAATTCTTGGATGATAAGATTGCGTTCTTCTAAGCTCGCTCCTTCTACATGGGTAATGTAAAGGTGACGTGAAGATTCGACAGTTTCAGTCTTGTGTGCCAAAGGATGGATGCGAGAACCTGCAAAACCACGATCATAGCGATCCACGATGTCCTTACGACGTTCTAGCAAACCAGTGTAACGGTCCAATTGTACCAAACCAAGCGATGCCATGATATCTGTCATATTGCACTTGTAAGCTGGTGTAACGATATCGTATTCCCATGAACCCAGTTGCATCTTGGCAAGAGCATCCTTAGTTTGCCCGTGAAGGGAAAGAATTTGGAATTTCTTGTACATCTCTTCGTCGTCAATCGCTGGATTGGCCTTCCAAGTTGCGCTTCCACCTTCTGCCGTTGTAAAGTTCTTAACCGCATGGAATGAGAAGGAAGTAAAGTCAGCGATAGAACCAGCTGGTTGTCCTTTATAAGTTGATCCCAAAGCATGGGCACTATCAGAGACAATCACAATACGGTTAAAGGCTTTTTGCCACTTGCTTGACGCAGTAAAGAGGTCACGTTTCTTCTCCGCTACTTGGAACAAACGGTCGTAGTCGCAAACAATCCCCGCAAGCTCAACCGGAATAATCACCTTAGTCTTTTCAGTAATAGCTTGCTCCAGCAAGTCATAGTCCATTTCAAACGTATCTGCTTGGATATCTACCATGACAGGGGTCGCTCCTACGTGCGTGATGACACTACATGAAGCTGTATAGGTCATGGCTGGAACGATGACTTCATCACCAGGCCCAACTTCAAGCACACGCAAAATTAACTCCAGAGCGGCTGTCGCAGAGTTAAGGCAGACAGTCTTAGGCGTCTGTGTGTATTGGGACAAGCGACGCTCCAGTTCTTTGGTCTTAGGACCTGTTGTAATCCAACCAGAACGAAGGGTATCCGCTACTTCAGCAATTTCTGATTCCGTAATATCGGGTGGTGAAAATGGAATATTGTAATTTGGCATTGATTTGCTCCTTTTATCTGTACTCATTCTCTTATGACTACTTTATTTTAGTACCTCAAATACGGTTTGAAACATGATTTTGATGTCTCCAAGGAAACTAAACTCTCGGAGATAGACGAGGTTATAGCGCATCTTTTCAGGAAGGACGTGTTCGACATAGGCTTGGTCAACCGACAGACCTTTCTCCGTCATTTGACTGATGATAGTGTCCTCATCCTTGTAGTTGATGCTGGTTGGAGAGGTAATTCCTGCTGGCAAGAGCAAGGTCGCCATCATTTCAGGGCTATACTGCTCTGTGTAACGTGGCACTTCAGGTCGCGTACCGACAAAGGACATTTCGCCTTTCAGGACATTGACCAGCTGAGGCAGTTCATCCAAACGCACACGGCGGATAAAATTGCCAACTTTGGTAATGCGACTATCATTAGCAGAAGTCACCAGACTTCCTTTTTTATCTGCATCCGTCACCATGGTACGGAACTTCCAAATCTTGAACCGACGGTTGTACTGGGTCACCCGCTCTTGCTTGTAAATCACTGGCCCCTTGCTATCCAACTTGATCCAAATGCTCAAGATGAGAAAGATGGGAGAGGTCAGAACCAGTAAGACCAAGGTCAAAACCCAGTCCAAGCAACGCTTGAAAATCAGCGAACCCTTCCTTTTAGAGACAAGCTGGTAGTAAGACTCAACCTCGCTTGATTTCATTTCCACAGGCAAGTCTTCCCATTTCAGCATGCTGTTTCTCCTTTGTTTTTATTATACTATTTGTCAACATTTTTCATTATACCACAAAATGGAAAAGGCGGTGAAAGAAATCTGTAATTTGAAGGATTTCCTTCTTTTACTCAATGAAAATCAAAGAGTGTTAGGACATGGCCCCTGCCTGCAAGCTATACATCTTGTGATAGGTTCCTCCCAAGGCCAAGAGTTCTTCATGAGTTCCACTCTCGATAATGCGCCCCTTGTCCAAAACATAGATGCAGTTGGCGTCTTGAATAGTAGAAAGGCGGTGAGCGATAGCAATAGTTGTTCGGCCCTGTCTCATCTTCGCCAGAGAAGCTTGAACCAAGCTTTCTGTTTCAGAGTCAATATTGGCGGTCGCTTCATCCAAAATCAGGATTTTAGGCTGGCTGGCAACTGTTCTGGCAAAGGCAAGAAGCTGTCGCTGACCAGTTGAAAAACTCGATCCACGCTCAGACACAGGGGAGTCGTACCCCTTAGGAAGTTCTTGAATAAAGGAATCTGCATCCACAAAGGCTGCCGCAGCCTGAACCTGATCATCACTGATTTCTTGGTACATGGCGATATTGGACTTAATAGTTCCATGATAGAGAAAGGGTTCCTGCAAGACCAAACCGATGTTTTTTCTCAGCTCTTCTTGACTGAAATCCCTGATATCCACATCATCCAAGAGAACTCTCCCTGACTGGAATTCATAAAAGCGCATGAGAACATTTATAATCGAAGATTTCCCCGAACCTGTATGACCTACAAAGGCAATGGTTTCACCCTTGTTGACCGAAAAAGAAATATCATCCAGAATAGGATGTTTGCCATCATATGAGAAACACACATGTTCAAAACGAATATTGCCTTCTTCAACCTCAACCTGACTATTTTCTTGAAGAGGCTCATAGGTTGCCTCGTCAATCAAGGCAAAGACACGGCCTGCAGACACCATAGACGTTTGCAGGGTTGAAAAGTTTTGCGTTACTTCAATCAGAGGATCAAAGAGACGATTGATGTACTGGATAAAAGCATACATAGTCCCGACCGTTATCCCGATAGAAAGACCACGGTAGCCAAAATAGGCCATTAAGACAGTATAACCTAGGAGTTTCAACAAACTCATAGCAGGGCGCAACAAGAGGGCATCAAAGGCTACAGAGCGGTTGGCATAGACCAAGTGTTCTTGGTTAATCTCATCAAATTCTGCCTGCTGGCGCTTTTCTTGATTAAAGACCTGGATAATCCTAATTCCTTCGATATTTTCTACCAGCTTACTATTGATATCTGACAAGAGACTTCTGGTTTTCTCGATAATCTTGACTGATTTTTTACGATAGAGATTGACCAAAAGGAAAATCAAAGGGAGAAAGAGCAGGACTAATGCTGTCAAACGAAAATCCAACACCAACATGGTATAAAGGGTTGTCAAAAAGATAAAAATTGCTGAGATAAAACTGGATAAAATCCCCGAAAACATATCACTGATTGTCTCGGTATCATTAGTCAAACGAGAGACGATAGAGCCTGCTGGCGTCTTGTCAAAATAAGACATGCCTAGCTTCTCCATATTGGCAAAGGCATCGCGACGAATATCCCTCACAATACTGTAAGACACCCGTACAAAGAGAAGATTTCCGACATACTGAACCAGAGTTTGCAGGATATAGAGACCATAGTAGGCCAGCAACACTGTCACAGCGAGTTGATTGAGATTGCTGAGATACTGGTCGATAAAGTGGGAAGCCACAAGGGGAATGACACTTTTAATGACCGTAGTCGCTAGGAGAAAGCTGAGTGCCAAAAAGGTCAGAAGACCATAAGGCTTGAGATAAGATATCAAGCGCTTCAATACAGCCCATTGTTCTTGTTTATTCTGCATCTTCTTCTCCCTTCATTTCCAGCTGCTGAGACTGGTAGGTTTGGGCATACCAGCCATCCAAAGCTAGCAAGTCTTCGTGCCTGCCTCGTTCGATGATTTGACCATTTTGCAGGACTAAAATCAAATCTGCATGGACAACTGCACTGAGGCGATGAGCCGTAATAATGGTTGTCTTGTCCTTTCGCGTCTCCTTAAGGTTGTCGATAATCGCATACTCTGTCTTGGCATCCACGGCCGACAAAGAATCATCCAAAATCAAGATATCAGGGTCTAAAATCATAGCCCGACTCATAGCCAGACGCTGCTTTTGCCCACCAGAAAGACTGACTCCCTTTTCACCAATCAACGTATCAAATCCCTGTGACATGGCTACAATGTCTTGGTAAACTTGAGCTAGCTTAGTCGCTTCCTCGACCGCTGAAATGGGCAAGTTAGGATTGCCAAAGCGAATATTGTCTAAAATCGAAGTCGCAAAGAGGAACTGGTCCTGAGGGACGTAGCCCATAAGACTACGAAGGTCTGTCAAACGATAATCGCGAATATCGTGACCATTTAGATAAATAGCTCCCTTATCCACATCGTACTCACGCAAGAGGAGTTTAATCAAGGATGTTTTCCCAGAGCCTGTCTGCCCAACCAAGCCCAGAGTTTGCCCTTTTTCCAAACTAAAGTGAATATCCATTAGCGTTTCCTCGTTTTCAAAAGCAAAGTTATCAATAGCATACTCCAAGCGCCCGTTTTCAATACCATCCAGAGGAAACTCGGAGTCTTTTACAGATGATTCCTGAGACAAAAGATTCTCAATCCGCTGGTAAGAAACCTTTCCTCGCTGAGTGATATTAAAGAGGAAACCAATAGCCATGAGAGGCCAGACCATCATATCCAAATAACTAATAAAAGTGACCAAATTTCCAACTGTAATCTGCCCCTCCCGAACCATCAAAGAGCCGACTAAGAGTGTTAAAACATAGGATAATCCAACAAACAAGAAAACCATTGGGTCAAAGAGTCTATCGTATTTCATGGTTTGGAGATTCTTTTGGAAGGTTAATTCATTGACTGCCTGAAAGGACTCCAGCTCATCTGCCTGATAACCAAAAGACTTGGTCACTTTGATACCTGATACAGACTCCTGAACCTTGTTATTGAGTTCAGAAAAGGCATCCTGTGACTCTCCAAAGACCTTATGAGTCTTTCTTCCCAAACGACTGGTCGCATATGCCATAAAAGGCAGGGGTAAAATTGCAACTAGAGTCATCTGCCAGGAAATGCTAAAGAGCATGGTCAGCAAAGTCACTAAAGCTGTAATAGAGGCATCTACCGCAGATATAACACCACCACCTGCAAGACTCGTCAAAGAATTGATATCATTGGTTGCGTGTGCCATCAAGTCCCCCGTCCGATAGGTTTGATAAAAGGCTGGAGACATCTTTGTAAAATGCTCAAACAAGCGAGACCTCATAATCTGCCCCAGACGGTAGGATGTCCCAAGAATATACATACGCCAAACATAGCGCAGATAGTACATACCAAAGGCCGCAAGAAGCAAGTAAAATAGGTAAATAAGTAGTTCATTCTGAATTAATTGCCCCGATGTGATAGCATCAATGATCCGCCCCATGACCATTGGGGGAATGAGGTTAAGGACAGAAACCAAGACCAAGGCCACAATTCCGACTAGATAACGGCGTTTTTCTAGCTTAAAAAACCACCAGAGTTTTTGAATAATGGACATAAAATTCCTTTCTAGTTCCAAATGGAAACCTGAGACTCCGACCCCAGGTTTTTCTTATTCATAGGTTACAACTGTAACGTCACCTTTGTCATACTCAGCGATAAAGATATTGGCTACATTGTCATGCCCTTGTTTGCCGAGATTATCAATCAACCACTCTTCGCTACAGCCAAGCGATTCCAAGACTTCTACTTGGATAACACCATCAGTCACAATTAGATACTTAGGATTTTCATCTCCCATTTGGACCACGATGAGTTGGTCATTTTGCTCCTGCACAGCTCGTTCAACTTGCTTCATCTGGAAAATCCCTTGGCTACGAAGTTTGAGGGTTACATCCACCCCAAACAAATCAACCGAACGACAGGCTTCTAGGTCAATCTTCTCATGTTTGATGAGGAGAGTTGGCTTACCATCAATCAAACATTTCACAAAACGAATATTATGAAGCCACTTGAGGGTCAAAACCAAAATAGTCCACATCAGTAAAATCACCTCGTACTGCAAAATGCTGATAGAACTATTGTAAATCACCCCACCAATGATAGCACAGAGAACATAATTCTGAATTTAATCTGTCGCAGAGTTAGGTGCTAAGTTCCCCTTTCCTGTCACATTGATAACAAAACAAGTGAGAAGAGCCCCAAGGCCAGTTCGATTACAATTTCCATACAGTTGAGTGTCACTTGTTTACCTTCACCAATTCAATAACGTCTGTTTGATGCAATTCTAATTTCTTTAAAAGATACTTGTCTAATTCGCTCCCGTTCATAGCACGATAGACATTTGAACCTACCTTGACAAGCGCTCCATCAGTGGCAGCTGAAGTATTGACGTAAACTTCTGATTTATCCACTCCCAAGTCTTTGGAAACAACCTCTATGAAATGAAGGGAGGTTTGAAATTGATTGTTAGAGGTTTGATTGGTCTGGTATTTTGAAATTGTCACCAAAAGCATGGCTACTAAGGTCAGGGCCAAAATCATGACCAATTCCCGAAACTTAGTCCCCTTTTTATCACGATAAGCCTTAAAAGCAAAAAATCCTGTGATAGCTAGGAGCACAATCCCAAAGCCAATCATGATTCCATTTTGCTGACTGATTTGGCTAAGCACATAGTCATATGAGTAAAATTTCATTTATTTTCACTCCTTTTCATAAAATCATTCTTCATTATAAACGAAAGAGGGTGATTTTTCAAACCATACGTTGGGGAAATAGACTTATCAGACCAACTTCTCTAACTAATGACTCAAATACCTGTTTCAAGATTCTAATTTTGATAATTGATAAGAATAGACACTAGGAATTATCACTACAAAGAAAAGTGTCAAGAAGAATACCCAGTAAACATATAGTTGCACAAAGGAATTTAGAAACAATAACAATCCTCCTAACACCCAAATTTTTCCAGCTAATCGATGTGTTTTTCTCCAGTTTTTATCACTCTCCAAGGTCCACGGAAGTCGAATACCGATTATATAATTTCGGTGTGTTTTTGGTAGATAATTTCCAATTACGATCATCACGACTCCCATAAAAATCTGAGCTAGTAGCCCACTCATCATGGAATAACCCAAAGATTCTCCGAAGATAGAAATCATTAATAGACAAGATACAAAAGGAATAATCCAGTAAATCAAAACTTGTATTTTTGAACTGATATTGCTAGATTTAGGGTCCTTAATCATTAAAAATAGAAGCAACCAATGCATCAAAAGCATGAGAGTAGGTAATCCAAAGATAGCAGACATTTTATGATTGTAGCCATCTGCTTGACCCAGTAGATTAAAATGAGTGGGTATCTCCTCTGGTAATTGATTCCAGAAAACACAACCTACAAGGGAAGGTAGTAGGATGAGAATACTCGTAAATAATACCAATTTCTTATTGATTTTTATCTTCATCAAAATGATCTCCTTTCAGGTCTGCTAGCCAAACCATTATATCCTCTAAAATCGATGTATTTAACTCATAATAAATAAAGTTTTTTTCTTTCATTTCATGAATCAAATCCGCTGCTTTCAAAATCGTGAGATGGTGTGAAATAGTTGCACCTGTCAACTCGAATTGACTGGCAATTTCTCCTGCAGATAATCTGCCTGCTTTGAGTAAATTTAAAATCTCTCTCCTAACTGGATGAGATAAGGCTTTAAAACTATTTGCAAAACTCATAATGACTCCTTTCCCTTTGTAATATTAGTAGGGCTAGGAATAAGCAAGGTAGAACTGATAGCATTCCAGTCGGTGATGGGCCTAAAATCAAGAGGCTTGAAACTTTTTCTCCTGGTAATTGGAAGAGTAACCCAAGACCTGCAGTTGCATTGATTGCCCCATGAAATAGTGCTGAAGTCCAGATAGAACCTGTCTTTTCCAACAACCAGCTTAACAATATTCCTAGGCTAAAACAAGATAGAAACATAGCAACAACTCCCAAAACGGGATAAGCAAAATAAGTAAGGCCATAATTATATCCTTGTAAATTGATTGGTAAATGCCATAGACTCCAAATGAGAGCAAGTAAGACATGAGTCTGGACTAGTGAAAAGCGTTCTCTTAGCACTGGGTAAAGATAGCCCCGCCAACCAATTTCCTCCCCTAATGCAAAGAAACTATTAAGAAAAGGAGCGTAGGTCAAACTAGCTAGGATTTGAATCAAGACCAAGGAAGATAAGGGAATGGTTGATTGAGAGACACCTTTTTCTTGTAAGATGGCTTGAATAGATTCAAAACCAAGGCTGAAATTACTAGGGAATACAAGAAAATAAAGTCCCGCTCCTAAAAAACTGATGACTGCTGGTAACCAGATAGCTAGTAAGTAAAAGCGCCAGTTCCTCTTGAGATTCACGACTAATTTAGATTTGATTCCACTAGATTGATTCGTGATTTTCCCTAAAATAAAGACTGCAAGTGCAGGCATCCACATGGCTACAATACTAGCAAGCTGACTCCATGGAGAATTTAGACCAACACCACTTAGCCATAGTGTCAACCATATTATCCAAGCAAGGGCATAAGCCAAGACTACAAAAAGAAGGATTGTTCTCTTATTTGACATATTTGTACACTTCACTTTCTATTTAGATGTTTTTCTAAATACCATTATACACCTTTCTATTCTAAACACAAGAACTATTTAGATTTTTTTCTAAATAGTTTAGGGAATTTTTATTTTCTCAGGATAAAGTCTAAAGAGTAATTTTCAAACCATACGTTGGGGAAATAGACCTTTTTTTGGTATAATAAAATCTATAATCTGAATGAAAAAGGTAACTTTATGAAACTTATCTCATGGAATATTGATTCTCTCAATGCTGCCCTAACTAGTGACTCAGCTCGCGCGAAATTGTCCCAAGAAGTCCTACAAACCTTGGTCGCTGAAAATGCTGATATCATCGCTATCCAAGAAACCAAGCTTTCTGCCAAAGGGCCTACAAAGAAACACTTGGAAATTTTAGAAGAACTCTTCCCAGGCTACGAAAACACGTGGCGCTCTTCCCAAGAGCCCGCCCGTAAAGGCTATGCTGGAACCATGTTCCTCTATAAGAAAGAACTCACACCCACTGTCACTTTCCCAGAAATTGGTGCCCCTTCTACCATGGACTTGGAAGGCCGTATCATCACTCTAGAATTTGATGCATTTTTCGTAACCCAAGTTTACACTCCAAACGCTGGTGACGGTCTCAAACGCTTGGAAGAACGCCAAGTCTGGGATGTTAAATATGCTGAGTATTTGGCTGAACTAGACAAAGAAAAACCAGTCCTTGCGACCGGTGACTACAACGTAGCCCACAATGAAATCGACCTTGCAAATCCTGCTAGCAACCGCCGTTCACCTGGATTTACTGACGAGGAACGTGCTGGATTTACCAACCTTTTGGCAACTGGATTTACAGACACCTTCCGCCATGTTCATGGCGATGTTCCTGAACGCTACACTTGGTGGGCACAACGCAGCAAAACTTCTAAAATCAACAATACAGGCTGGAGAATCGACTACTGGCTCACAAGTAACCGTATCGCTGACAAGGTCACTAAATCTGATATGATTGACTCAGGTGCTCGCCAAGACCATACACCGATTGTCTTGGAAATTGACTTGTAAGGATTTTCTATATGGACTACAATGCGGTCATTCCCGAGTTTCTTGTATCGAATATCGAACAGTCCCGGTCCTTCTACTGTGGTTTACTGGGTTTTAGGACTGAATACTAACGTCCAGAAGAAAACTTTCTCTTTCTCTTGAAGAGTGTCAACTAATGTTAGAGGAGGGAACAAAGGATCAACTAGCTGAACTGACCTACCCCTTTGGTCGTGGAGTCAATCTCTCCTTTGGCATAAAGGATGTTCCAAAACTCTATCAAAAAGTGATGGAGGCAAACTATCCTATCCATCGTCCCCTGACAAAAAGAGAATTTCGAGTAGGAGATAGCTTTATATATCCTCATGAATTTGCAGTTTTGGATCCAGATGGCTATTTTTTAAGATTTAGCGAGTAGAATAATAAAGATTGGGAAAAAATCTTTAAAGTTAGAGAAAGGCATATTGTCAAGTTTTGAAAAATCTTGATAATATGCCTTTTATGATGAAAAAATCTTCTAATACTCTTCGAAAATCTCTTCAAACCACGTCAGCGTCGCCTTACCGTACTCAAGTACAGCCTGCGGCTAGCTTCCTACTTTGCTCTTTTATTTTCATTGAGTACAAATGTTAGCTTACAATTGAAAATTTGTCTATTTGTCTTCATTTTGTTCGTTTTTCAAACCAAAACACTAACAAAATATTTGATTTCTAAAGTTATTTAGTGTAAAATAAAAACATTGGCTCAAGCCTATTTAAAATTGAATATCATTTTACTTGTTTATGTCGTGAATTGGCACGACGTTTCTACAAGGTGCCGGAACACCTAACAATAAGTAAGTCAGAGTGAGGTAGGGGTGTTTTTGCCATGCCTATTTTGGGGACTTACTTAGAGATTAAGTAGGTCTTTTTTGAATATTTTTAATATTTCCCTTAATTAGTGCGGACGGGAGGTGAAATTATCCTGTGAATAATTTCAGGAATCCAGGGAATTTCATCCCTAATTTTTGAGCCAAAAGTCTCAAAAATCCCGTCATAGACAATAACAAGATTATTGTCTATGATACCACTACAACGGGAAATATTTGATAAGACTCGCTTCGCTCGTAATAGTTTTATCAAATATATAGTATTAGCAAAAGGGATCACTATAGAAACATTTAAACAACAAGTAAATTAGCTTTTAAACTTTAGGAGGTCTTATGAAATTATTAGAAGAGCGCATCCTCAAGGATGGGCATATCTTGGGTGATAACATCCTCAAGGTAGATTCCTTTTTAACCCACCAAGTTGACTTTAGCTTGATGCGAGAGATTGGTAAGGTTTTTGCGGAAAAATTTGCTGCTACTGGCATTACCAAGGTCGTAACCATTGAAGCGTCGGGTATTGCCCCAGCCGTTTTTACAGCTGAAGCCTTAAACGTTCCCATGATTTTCGCCAAAAAAGCTAAGAACATCACCATGAACGAAGGCATCTTAACTGCTCAAGTCTACTCCTTTACCAAGCAGGTAACCAGCACCGTTTCTATCGCTGGAAAATTCCTCTCACCAGAGGACAAGGTCTTGATTATCGACGATTTCCTTGCTAATGGCCAAGCTGCCAAAGGCTTGATTCAAATCATCGAACAAGCTGGTGCCACAGTCGAAGCTATCGGTATTGTGATTGAAAAATCCTTCCAAGATGGCCGTGATTTGCTTGAAAAAGCAGGCTACCCTGTCCTATCACTCGCTCGTTTGGATCGTTTTGAAAATGGTCAGGTCGTATTTAAGGAGGCAGATCTCTAATGCAAACTCAAGAAAAACACTCGCAAGCAGCCGTTCTTGGCTTGCAGCACTTACTAGCCATGTACTCAGGATCTATCCTGGTTCCCATCATGATTGCGACAGCCCTTGGCTATTCAACTGAGCAGTTGACCTACCTGATTTCCACAGATATCTTCATGTGTGGTGTGGCAACCTTCCTCCAACTCCAACTCAACAAATACTTTGGGATTGGGCTACCAGTCGTTCTTGGGGTTGCCTTCCAGTCGGTAGCTCCCTTGATTATGATTGGGCAAAGCCATGGTAGTGGCGCTATGTTTGGTGCCCTTATCGCATCAGGGATTTACGTGGTTCTTGTTTCAGGTATCTTCTCAAAAGTAGCCAATCTCTTCCCATCTATCGTAACAGGATCTGTTATTACCACGATTGGTTTAACCTTGATCCCTGTCGCTATTGGAAATATGGGAAATAACGTTCCAGAACCAACTGGTCAAAGTCTCTTGCTTGCAGCTATTACTGTTCTGATTATCCTCTTGATCAACATCTTTACCAAAGGATTTATCAAGTCTATCTCTATTTTGATTGGTCTGGTTGTTGGAACCGCCATTGCTGCTAGCATGGGTTTGGTGGACTTCTCTCCTGTTGCGTCAGCACCACTTGTCCATGTCCCAACTCCACTCTACTTTGGGATGCCAACCTTTGAAATCTCATCTATTGTCATGATGTGTATCATCGCAACGGTGTCTATGGTTGAGTCGACTGGTGTTTACCTAGCCTTGTCTGATATCACGAAAGATCCAATCGACAGCACGCGCCTGCGCAACGGTTACCGCGCAGAAGGTTTGGCCGTACTTCTCGGAGGAATCTTTAACACCTTCCCTTACACAGGATTTTCACAAAACGTTGGTTTGGTTAAATTATCAGGTATCAAGACTCGCCTGCCAATCTACTACGCAGCTGGTTTCCTGGTTCTCCTTGGACTCCTTCCTAAGTTTGGTGCCCTTGCTCAAATCATTCCGAGCCCTGTCCTCGGTGGTGCCATGCTGGTGATGTTTGGTTTTGTATCCATTCAAGGAATGCAAATCCTCGCCCGTGTTGACTTTGCTAACAATGAACATAACTTCCTTATCGCAGCTGTATCCATCGCTGCAGGTGTCGGACTCAACAACAGTAATCTCTTTGTCAGCATGCCGACAGCCTTCCAAATGTTCTTCTCAAACGGAATCGTCATAGCTAGCCTACTCGCCATTGTACTCAATGCTGTATTAAATCATAAAAAGCAATAAGAAAAAGAGGTGCGAGCCTCTTTTTTTGTTTATCACAAATTGATTATAAATACTATCAATCCCAATTCCCATCTAATATTTCTTTTATAAACTTCTTAGGCATCCAAAAGGAGTGTTTTGTAATCCTACGTCCATCTGGAAGTTCATCTGTATCAGATAATGAGCCTTTCCCAACAAATTTTCCTTTTTCAATTTCATAGTAAGCATTGGTAGCATGTAATTTCGTAAATAGAATTCTATTTATCTTACTTTGAGGGAAATTAGTTGAAACTTTATTACCATTTTGAGTTAATTTAACTCCGTCAGAAATAATTTGTCTAGTTTCCTGCCACACTCTTTGGATTTCTTCTAATTGTCTATCCTGAAATCCCCAAAATTTGATAGAATCTAATACAAATAGCTTAGGTTCAATTTCCTTAAAAATAACGAAAAGGAATCGTTTATTATAAATTTCATTATA
This sequence comes from Streptococcus sp. 3874, assembly GCF_013276425.1. Taxonomy (NCBI): domain Bacteria; kingdom Bacillati; phylum Bacillota; class Bacilli; order Lactobacillales; family Streptococcaceae; genus Streptococcus; species Streptococcus sp. 3874. The sequence continues at coordinate 78,283 of NZ_VMLA01000027.1, forward strand.
AACATGTGATGATTCCCAACTATCTGTTTCTGCTAATTCTTTAAAACAATAAGTTTTAAATGGAGAGTCTTCCTTAGGTAAATTATTCTTATCTACTCGAATAACTCTCAAATTCATGTTTGCTTTTTGAAATTCTTTGGTCTTATCCAAATCCCCTGTCAAGCCTAAAATTTTTCTAATCAGAGTACTATTCTTACCTTTTGCCTTGGGATTCACTTCAAATCTATCATATAACTTTTGTTCAGAGAAACCTTTGTAGGAAAGAATCTTCTCTGCAATAACCTCAGTAAATGACTTTTTTTCACCCCTAAAATTAGCCAAAACACTTTCTTGATCTGATTGGTTAAAGATTTTATGATTAATCAGATAGGTCATATAACTTGATTTTAATTCCCAAGCTCTTTGTTTTGCTAATTCATGACTAAATGGTTGCTGTCTTAAATCCTTTCCTTTACCTGCACCTTTTGTACAAGTTGATAAATAGTTTCCATCTGATTCTGATAATTCATGTGCCTTTCCATTTTTGATTTTGTCTGTAATCTTCTGATAGTCTTCAAGGATGACTGCCATATCCTCCTCAAACCATTCATATAAAAATATTTTTTCAATGACATAGTCCTTCATTGTTTGATTGGGAATTAAGCCATTGTAAAACAATAACAAAATCTTTGCACATTTTTTCCATAAATGAGTGGAGTAAAAATCCTCTAAATTTTCCTCCATATAGTTTAGTATTGTTAATACAAGTCGTTCTTTTGCACTAAGTGTCCCATTTTTGTTTATCTTAAAAGGAGTAACTTTTAATTCTACACCTATTTTTTCAAAGTCAGCTTCCGAGTCACTATTTGGCTGATAACCATAGAAATATTTTTCAATATAATTCCCATACTGCCCTTTTGACTTCATACTAATTGCTTTATCTTGTACCTCAGAGACTACTCTATCATTATAATCGTCATATGATTTATAAAGCGAACGATTATACTCCTCCATAACATCGGAAAATTTTCTATTTAATAGTTTATGAGAATATTCAATAACACTATCGATATCTTCATCGTTATAGTTAAATAAGTTTTGATCCATTTTCTTCTCCTATCTTTTATATTATATCAAATTAAACTAAAGCAAACATTAATACTTGATCAATCATTGAAAATAGTATATAATGGATTAAACTGTAAAAAAATGAAGGAGAAAAGATGAAAGTTCTCGAACTATTTGCTGGAGTTGGCGGTTTTCGGATAGGATTAGAAAATGCCGATAAGCAACTCTTTAAAACAAAATGGGCAAACCAATGGGAACCATCTCGTAAATCTCAAGACGCATTTGAGGTCTATGATTATCACTTCCCCAATAGCGAAAACATCAATATTAGTATCTCTGATGTAACAGACGAACAATTTTCCAAAATGGATGCCGATATGATTGTCGGTGGTTTTCCTTGCCAAGATTACTCTGTTGCGCGTAGCAAGAAAGATGAAAAAGGTATTGAAGGAAAAAAAGGAGTTTTATTTTGGGAAATCATTAGAGCAACTGAAATCATTAAACCCAAATACTTAATTCTGGAAAACGTGGATAGGCTTTTAAAAGCGCCCTCAAAACAGAGAGGACGTGATTTTGCAATCATGCTAACAGCTTTTAATAACCTTGGATATTCTGTAGAGTGGAGAGTTATTAATGCTGCTGAGTATGGAAGAAGCCAACGAAGACGTCGTGTATTCTTTTTCGTATATCGAAATGATACAGTCTTTGCCCAAAAAAATGACAATCTTTACGAAAAAAATGAAGAAATCTTTGAAGAGAATAGGTATGATGACTATATTTTCAATCAAGGTCTATTTGCAAAACAATTTCCTATTAAACCTATAGCAGTTAAAAATCGTCATGTGTTTTATGAGTTACCAAATGATATAGTTGAAGTTTCAGATACTTTTACTGGTACTGTTTGGAATACAGGAATTATGAGACATGGAAAATACTATTCTATTGATACAGAACCTAATTACAATGGCAATCCTATCACTCTAGGAGAAATTCTTCAAGATGAGTCTGAAGTACCTGAAAAATATTTTTTAACTGATCAGTCAAAATTGGAAAAATTTCAATATCTTAGAGGACCTAAGAAAATTGAACGAACATCCTCTGACGGACATCAATACATCTATTCAGAAGGAGGAATGTCCCCTTATGATGATTTAAACCTTCCAGGACGAACAATGCTTACATCCGAAGGAACAGTTAATCGTTCCACACATTTATTATTTGTAAACAATAAATATAGATTAATTACACCCATTGAAGCTGAACGCCTTCAGGATTTCCCAGATGATTGGACAGCTAAAAAGAAATTGTCAGATGGATCTATTGTAGAGGTATCTGATAAAATGAGAATGTTTTTTATGGGAAATGCTTTGGTTACTGAGATTGTAAAAGAAATTGCTAAATTTATTAAAAAAATTGATTAATTTATCTGAAACTAAAAAAGAGGTGCGAGCCTCTTTTTTGTGTGACAAAATAAAAACATCTATCTAATCATATATGCTAGTGTCATAGTTCTGAAAATCATCTGAATCAAGAACAATTTCACAACTCTTATACTTTTCTCTTACAAGTCGTTCGGCTTCATCTGGATTTTCAGCCTCTATACTTACTAAACGTGATAAAGTTTCTGTAATTTCTACTGTATACTTTTTCAGTTTTAAATTGCTTTCCAATCATTCACTTATTAGCAATAATCTATATAGTTTTGGGCTTTCCAACCACTCTGGTAATTCATCTCCATATTCCCAGCTATATTTTTTATTCAATAAAAAAAGTTGTTTCTCATCACCAAACTCCATATTTTCAGACAACCACCTCACACAATCAGGGTCTGATAAAGTATAAACCATTACACATAAGTTTTCATAATTTCCGATACTTTCCTCTACCTTTAAATTCTATTATTTCTTTGTCTCTTAATATTTGAAGCTGTTGCCTAATCTTTTCTTTGATATGATTGTTCTTAACAAAGATATTTTTTAGGTCACTTTCAAAACGATACATATCTTCAAGGGTAAATTCTGAACCCTCTATCTTATCTATACAATTTAGAATTTCTATTGTCCAACCTCTTACTGAAAGAGAGTTCTTCCTTAAAAATAAACTTTGCTTAAATTCTTTTGTAACTTTTTCTGGATCTCTAACTTGTCCATTTTTCACAAAAAATATTCTTCCTTTAGAAAGTACTTGTGATAAATCAATGTTACAACCAATCCAACCTGCTCGTCTAGCAGTTGGCGCAAGTGGCTTCCTTTGAATAATTGATTTCGGTGTAACAAATTGCTTCGGAAGGACAAGAAAATTATTTACCTCAAAATTTTTTGTATAAGTTAAAAAAGAAATTAGGATTATTATCTACCTGCACACGCTCCATCATCGTTGCATAAGCACCATCATTGATTGTTGATGAAAAATTTCCTTTTTTGCTCTTTAGTTCAAACTCCTCACTACAATGATTACAGTAAAAATCTGCTACAGGTCTATTATTTTCAAAATGATTTAAAGGATTTTTCCCACAATTAGGGCAATAAGACTGACGATAAACCCAATCCTCCATTAAGATACGTGCCTTCTGACTATTACTTTTATAGGTTTCTACTAGTTCTAAATTAAATTGTAATTCCATTTAAAAATTCCTCACTAATATGAGAATTCACTCGATATAAGCAATTAAAATCTACTATAACTAGTATACCACATATATGTACCTATTACATTTGTATTTCATCATTCTCTTTTATATTTCCTTCTCACATATCTCATAAAATATACCCTAGTTCTTGAGCTAATTTTAAAGAAAAACCATAAAATTGAGCCACATAAGCTGGAATGGTAATTGCCATAGCAAGCCCTCCAGGTAATCCTGCCAAAACAGAAGTCCCACTCGCTAATAAAACATTATCCCTAATACAGGCATTAGCCACTCGATCTAAGATTTCTTGAGATAAGAGAGACGTTGGACCTTGTTCCAATAAGGTAGGAATGTCCTGTGGACCCAATTCTTTGGAAAACTTATCCACTAAAAATTTCGAACGATCAACCTTAACAACTGGTAGTTTTACCACTTGTTGTAATACTTGCATAGCTAAGTCTTGTTCAGCCATATACAAACTCCTTATTTCTTTTTTGCACCTTATCATATTATATTTCCTACAAAAAAAGCATTTTCTAATTAGATAACATTAAAAAATACAGAACCCCTTTTTTATAGTAAAATAAAACAAGAACAGGACAAATCGATCAGGACAGTCAAATCGATTTCTAACAATGTTTTAGAAGTAGAGG